>NZ_DCOI01000004.1:0-26832 GCF_002322895.1 Empedobacter sp. UBA1574
TTAACAAGGGGAAGATTACAGATGCTGCCCCCAAACAATCCCACTAATCATCAACAATAAAAAGTAAAATATCTTTTTCATACGTCTTTCGTCAACTATTTTTAGAATAACGCAATTTACTTTAGAATATTCTATCAACCATAATGTTTCTAATTTTCGTGAGATAAACTATCTTTGCAACCTGAAAATTTGATTAAGATGTCTTTAGAACAAGAAATAAATAAAAGAAAAACCTTTGGAATTATCGCCCATCCCGATGCTGGTAAAACAACTTTAACAGAGAAGTTATTACTTTTTGGAGGCGCAATTCAAGAAGCTGGTGCCGTAAAAAGTAACAAAATTAAAAAAGGAGCAACTTCCGATTTTATGGAAATTGAACGCCAACGTGGTATTTCGGTTGCTACTTCAGTTTTAGCATTCGAATATAAAGGAAAAAAGATTAATATCTTAGATACGCCTGGTCACAAGGATTTCGCCGAAGACACTTTCCGTACACTAACTGCCGTAGATTCTGCGATTGTGGTAATCGACGTTGCAAAAGGGGTTGAGGAACAAACAATCAAATTGGTAGAAGTTTGTCGTATGCGCAAAATTCCGATGTTGGTTTTCATTAACAAAATGGACCGCGAAGGAAAAGATGCGTTTGATTTAATGGACGAAGTAGAACAAAAACTAGACTTACAAGTTACACCACTTTCTTGGCCGATTGGTATTGGAGCAACTTTCAAAGGAATTTATAATATTTGGGAGAAAAACATCAATATTTTTTCTGGAGATAATAAACAAAAAATTTCTGAAACAACGAAAGTTGAGGATTTATCAAGTCCAGATTTAGACACATTAATTGGAACAACTTACGCCGAAAATCTTCGTAATGAGATTGATTTAATTGACGGAGTTTATCCAGAATTTGATATGCAAGAATATATGG
Organism: Empedobacter sp. UBA1574; assembly: GCF_002322895.1. Classification (NCBI taxonomy): domain Bacteria; kingdom Pseudomonadati; phylum Bacteroidota; class Flavobacteriia; order Flavobacteriales; family Weeksellaceae; genus Empedobacter; species Empedobacter sp. UBA1574. The sequence continues at coordinate 932 of NZ_DCOI01000004.1, forward strand.
ACGGAAATTTACAACCTGTATTTTTCGGTTCTGCTCTTAATAATTTTGGTGTTCGCGAATTGTTAGACGCTTTCGTTGATATTGCACCAACTCCACAATCTAAAGAAACAGATTTGAGAATTGTCGAACCTTATGAAAATAAATTTTCTGGCTTCGTGTTCAAAATTCATGCGAATATGGATCCGAAACACCGCGACCGTTTAGCCTTTATCAAAATCGTTTCTGGTAAATTTGAACGTAATACCAACTATTTCCACGTTCGCCAAGGTAAAAACATGAAATTCGCTGCGCCAAATGCTTTCTTTGCTGATAAAAAAGAAGTGGTTGATGAATCGTTTGCGGGTGATATCGTTGGTTTACACGATACAGGAAACTTTAGAATTGGTGATACGTTGACAGAAGGTGAAAAATTTTCTTTCAAAGGAATTCCAGCTTTCTCCCCAGAACATTTCCGTTACATCAACAATGCTGATCCAATGAAAGCAAAACAATTGGAAAAAGGAATTGATCAATTAATGGACGAAGGTGTTGCGCAGTTATTTACATTAGAAATGAATAATCGTAAAGTTATCGGAACCGTTGGTGCACTGCAATATGAGGTTATCCAATATCGTTTGGAGCACGAATATGGTGCAAAAGCAACGTACGAACCTTTCTCTGTTCACAAAGCGTGTTGGGTAGAAGTTGAAGATGAAAAATCAGAAGAATTCTTAGAATTCAAACGTGTTAAACAACGTTATTTAGCAAGAGATAAATTCAATCAATTGGTATTTTTAGCAGATTCTGCTTTTACAATTCAAATGACGCAAGATAAATTTCCGTCAGTGAAATTACATTTTGTAAGTGAGTTTTAAATTTTGGTCAGATAATTGAATTAACCAACTGAAATATTTTTTAGAAAAAATCTAAATGAAAAAGATCATATTAAGTTTAACATTGATTTCAGCGTTTGCAGTAAATTCAAAAGCACAAGATTTGAAATCAATTTTTGGAACATTAAAAAAAGAAGTCGAAAAAGTAAACACTCAAACGACAACACAAAATAATTCAACAGTAAAAGTTGATTCAATAAAAGTTGTAAATGGTTCAACAGAATCTAAAACAATTTCTGCAGAATCCTTAACAAAGTTAAATGGTTTATCTAACGCAACTGTTGCCTCTGGATTGAAAGAAGCTTTGTCATTAGGATTAACGGACGGAATAAAATCATTGGGTCAAAAGAATGGTTTTTATAATAATTCAGTTGCAAAAATCTTGATGCCAGAAGAATTACAAAATGTAGAAAAAACTTTGCGTTCTTTAGGAATGGGAAGTTTGGCGGATAAAGGAATCAAATTATTGAATTCTGCTGCTGAAGATGCTGTTTCTGAAGCTGCTCCTATTTTCGTAAACGCTGTGACATCAATGACAATTACAGATGCGAAAGATATTTTATTAGGAGGAAATAATTCGGCTACCAATTATTTAAAACTAAAAACAACATCTGATTTAACAAAGGCTTTTCAACCAAAAGTGGAAGCGTCTTTAGGTAAAGTTAGTGCGGATAAAGTTTGGAATAATTTGATTACAAAATACAATACGTTAACTGGAAATCAAATTGATCCAAACCTGAATGCTTATGTAACACAACAAACAATAAATGGTGTGTTTAACATGGTTGCAGAAAAAGAAGAAGGAATTCGCGGGAATAAAGCTTTGCGTACAACATCGTTGTTACAACAGGTTTTCGGAGCGCAAGATAGTAAGAAGTAAAATACTTCTATTCAATCAAAAAAACTCGTTACAATTTGTAACGAGTCTTTTAGATGATAATTACTCTATAAAATAAGACCAAGGTATATCAAATCTTCCTCGTCTTTCTGCTACTTTAAGCTTTTCTCCTTCAAAACTTGAGTAATACTTTTTATAATCTACTTTTATCTCTTTTTCTATAAATGTATTGTTCCAATCTTCAATTATTAAATAATAACTACTACCTCCTTTACTATTTTTCTTAATTTTTTTCAAAATCTGAGTTTCATAAATTTGAGGAGTAGATTGATCATACTTACAATTAATGAATATAACAGAATAAATAGAAAATACTTCAATTAATATTATGATAAAAACATTATAAACAAAATTTTTCTTGTTGTAAATCAATATTTTAAATTGATTAAAATAATAGATTATTAAGATTAATAACGCTATAACACTCGAAGGAACCCATACATTTTTATAATCTAAGACATTGTAATCCATAGCAGTTCTAATGATTAATCCAAAACAAGATAACATAAAACCTATAGAAATTGTTGGAAGATTTGGTCTAATTTCAGGCTCAATTGAGATCAAACCTCGATAATATCTAACTAAAATGATGCAAAAAATAGGATAAACAAAAGATAAATAAATTAAAATTTCATTAAAAAACTGAAAAACTAATGTACTCAAACCTAAAATGCATCCAATAATATTAATTAATAAAGCCGTTCTTTTCAACGACTTTAAATCAGTAAATTTTTGTTCAATAATAACTAAATCTAAAAAATTCATAAAATCTAAAAATCCGCTCAATGAGCGGATTTTCTATTTGTAATAAAATATATCATTTCCTATTAAGCTTCACAAGAAGAACAAGAAACTAAGTTTGCAACTAATTCCTTAGAAACTGATTGTGAACGCTGATAGTACAATGTTTTTACACCTAATTGCCAAGCTTCGATCATCAAACGGTTAACTTCTTTCACAGGTAAATCTGGTGGAATATTTAGGTTTAATGACTGCGATTGATCTACATATTTTTGACGAATCGCTGCTTGTTGAACAATTTCTAATTGAGAAATTTCTTTGAATGTTTTGAACACATCTTTTTCCTCTTTTGTCAATTGTTCTAAATGTTGCACAGAGCCACCATTCAACATGATTTCGCGCCAAATATCTTCGTTATCAATTCCTTTTTCTTGTAATAATTTAGTCAAATATTTATTCTTACGCATAAAGTTTCCTTTCGATAAACCTGCTTTGTAATAATTTGAAGCAAACGGCTCAATTCCTGGAGAAGTTTGTCCTAAAATCGCAGAAGAAGACGTAGTTGGTGCAATTGCACAAGTTGTTGTATTACGACGTCCGTAGCCTTTTAAAACCTCTGGTTCACCATAAATACGAGCTAATTCTTCCGAAGCTTTATCTGCTTTAGATTGAATATGCTTGAAAATTTCTGTTGTACGTAATTTCGCTTCCATTCCTTCAAAAGGAATCATGTTGCGTTGTAAGTAAGAGTGCCACCCTAATACACCTAAACCTAATGCACGGTGACGTTTTGCAAAACGATTAGCTGATGCTAAATAATGATTTCCTTCTGTTTTTTCGATGAATTCTTGTAAAACTGCATCTAAAAAGAAAATTGCTAAACGTACTGCCTCAGTATCTTTCCATTCATCGTATAGCTCTAAGTTCATAGAAGATAAACAACAAATAAATGATTCATCAGCAGATGAAGGCAACATAATTTCTGAACAAAGATTAGAAGCATTAATTGACATTCCTAAATCTTTGTAAACCTGTGGTTTATTTTTATTTACGTTATCTGTAAAGAATAAATATGGTAATCCTTTTTCTTGACGTGATTCTAAAACTTTCGCCCAAATTTGACGTTTATCCGCATCTCCATCAATCATTTCTTGCATCCAATAATCTGGCACACAAACACCATAAAATAAATTCTGAATTGAACTTCCTATCGATTTAATTTTCAAAAATTCTTCGATATCATCATGGTCAATATCCAAATAAGCCGCAAAAGCTCCACGACGTGTAGAACCTTGAGAAACCACATTCATCGCAGAATTGAACAATTCCATAAACGAAACAGCTCCACTACTTTTTCCGTTATCTGTAATCGCCGCTCCACGCTCACGCAATTCACCAAAATAACCAGAAGTACCACCACCGATTTTAGTTTGCATAATAACTTCTCCTAATTTATGCGTAATTCCTTCAATACTATCTGGAATATGAACATTGAAACAAGAAATTGGTAAACCACGCTCTGTTCCCATATTTGCCCAAATTGGAGATGATAAACTCATCCAACCTCTTTCTATCATTTCTTTGAAAGATTCTTGCAATTCTGGTTTGTATAAACGTTTTGCAGCCGCAGCTGTGATACGATCTATAGCTCCTTCAACTGTTTCCCCTTTCAATAAATAACCTCTATTCAAAATTTGTTCAGATTCAGAGTTTTTCCACCATAATTTTGGTGCTTCACCGTCAAAAAATATATTTTGAATGTCGTCGTGTGGTATTGGATTGTCCATAGCTTTAGAATTTATAATGATGTGATATTGTTAAATAATTTTATTTATAGTTGTGTTTTTGATAAAAAGTTTCGGCGGTTTAAAATAAATCGTCTGCCGAAATACTTTTGTCATGTTTAGTATAATCTACTGGTCTTTTTGCGAAAAAATCGTCTAAACTACTCGCAAAAACTTCTTCCTCAAACCAAGCCATCGGTTTATACTGTTCTTGGGAAATATGAAATATTTTTTTGTATCCAATTTTAGCAATTGCTTCATCAATACGGTATTTCATATAGTTTAATAAATCTGCTTTTGAGTAATAACCAAATTCTCCTTTCTCGAAAATCCAATCTAACATCATTTCTTCTTGGTCAATATAACCACGAACAGCAGTTTCTACCCAATTTTGATCTAATTCCTCTGGTAATAAACCTTCTTCACGAATTTTATTAATCAAATAAATCCCAGCATTTGCGTGAATTTGCTCATCTGTAGATGTCCAAGCAATGATGTTTGCTGTATTTTTCATTAAACCATCAAAACGTGTAAATGCCAAAATATTTGCAAATTTCGAGAATAACGAACTATCTTCGATTACCAATGCAAAGAACAATAATTTCTCTACAATTGATTTGTTCTCGTCACGCATAATTTCTCCAACAAACGTATTATAACTTTTGAAAATTGGATTTTGTAAGGCTACATTAAACTCATCTAAATAACCATTTACCTCCAAAATACGCGAATACGCTTCACTATGTCTAAACTCACATTCTGCAAAAGTAGCACCTAATCCATTCAATTCTGGCTTTGGAAAATAATGATACAAATCTCCCCAGAATCCTTTTACCGTTACCTCTACTTGCGCAATTGATAAAATAGAACGTTTGTGAATTTCGCGTTTCGCATCATCTAAATTGGCATGATAGTCTTGGATATCTGAAGTAAAATCTACTTCTCCGTGTACCCAATATGCTTTTTGGATTGCTTCTGTAAAGGTTAAAATTTCAGGATATTCAAATGGTTTATAATTTACCCTTTTATCAAAAATAGACATAGTTTTTTGGACTTTTTAGATTAATAAACTTTGGTAAAAACGAATTCTTTCATCAAAATAAATGAAGTTGGTTCTTTTATTTTATTTAGAAATTTGAACCTCAATAGGGTTACATTTTCGTTTCAATTACTCATCGATTCTTTCAAAATTAAGATAAGATTTTACAATTAAAAATTTTGTAATCTTAAAAAATAAAAAGGTTATCAACAAGTTGTTAATTATTTGATTATTAATTAATTATTTTTGAATTTTTATTCGTTATAATTTAATAATTTTTATCAAAACAACAACTATAACTTGGATTAATTTTCTATAATTTAACAAAAAAATAGGCAAGCCTTGTTATAGACTTGCCTAAAGAATATGATTAAATTCTAAATTTTATCTTGCAATATTTACTGCACGTGTTTCACGAATTACAGTTACACGAACTTGACCTGGATAAGTCATTTCGTTTTGAATTTTATCCGAAATTAAGAACGATAATTCAGCTGCTTTTGTGTCATCAACTTTATCACTTTCTACAATCACACGCAACTCACGACCAGCTTGGATAGCGTATGCTTTTTCCACACCATCAAAGTTAAGAGCCGTAGCTTCTAAATCTTTCAGACGTTGCATATACGATTCCACAACTTGACGACGAGCCCCTGGACGAGCACCAGAAATTGCATCGGCAACTTGTATAAGTGGCGAAATTAAAGAAGTCATCTCTATTTCATCGTGGTGAGCTCCAATTGCATTAATTACGTCTGGATGTTCTCCATATTTCTCTGCCCATTGCATCCCCAAAATTGCGTGAGGCAATTCAGATTCTTGCTCCGGAACTTTACCAATATCGTGTAATAAACCTGCACGTTTCGCTAACTTAGGATTTAATCCTAATTCTGCAGCCAAGGTTCCTGCCAAATTTGCCACCTCGCGAGAGTGTTGTAACAGGTTTTGACCATAAGAAGAACGATATTTCATTCGTCCAACAATACGAACCAAATCTTTGTGTAAACCGTGAATTCCCAAATCTAAAATTGTTTTCTTACCAACTTCGATAATTTCATCCTCAATTTGTTTTGTTGTTTTTGCCACAACTTCCTCAATACGTGCTGGGTGAATACGCCCATCCGTTACTAAACGGTGCAAAGATAAACGAGCAATTTCACGACGAACAGGATCAAAACATGAAAGAATAATCGCTTCTGGCGTATCATCAACAATCACTTCAACTCCTGTAGCAGCTTCTATTGCACGAATATTACGTCCTTCACGACCAATGATACGTCCTTTGATTTCATCAGATTCAATGTTAAACACAGAAACTGCATTCTCTATCGCTTGCTCTGTTCCGATTCGTTGAATAGAAGAAATCACAATTTTACGCGCTTCATTTTTCGCATCCAATTCAGCCTCTTCCATAATTTCTTGGATATGAGCTTGTGCTTTCGTTCTTGCTTCGTCTTTCAAGACTTCAATCAATTCAGCACGTGCTTCATCAGCAGAATAGTTTGAAATTTTCTCAAGGATTTCTACTTGTTTTTTGTGCATCGTATCCACTTCTTTTTGCTTAATGTTAAGCTTCTCTGTACGTGCTTGTATATTTCCTTTCTCAGATTTAATCTGATCTTTTTGTTTCTGAATTTCTGCTAAGTCCGTTTTGATTCTCTCTTCACGTTCTTTTACTTTAAGCTCAGCATCAGCTACTTTTCTTTCACGTTGATTAACAACTTCTTCGTGTTTAGATTTTAATTCTAAAAATTTTTCTTTGGCTTGAAAAATTTTCTCTTTTTTAATGGCTTCACCATCTTTCTCAGCATCATTAATCAAATTTTGTGCTTTGCGAGTTGCTTCGTCAATCAGTTCTTGATTCTGTTTATCAACTGATTTTTTTGATAAGAAATATCCCACCGCTGCACCTATGATTAATGTAACAATTGCAATAATTATTGTCATAATTGGGTCCATAGATTATGTAATGTTTATATATAAAAAAACCTACATTAGTAAAGTATGTTTTGAGTTAACTCCTGTAAACAGGATTTGAGTTAGTCCGTCAGTCAAGTATCCGCTGTCAAATAAATGAACCTAAAAGGTTGCGGCCCGCTTTCCGAACGGTGTTCACTCGGTAACAAAACTAGTGTTGAGTTAACCAAAATAGCTAGAACTAATGTAGGAATATTGTTTAGTGGACAGTTTCACAACTGTCAGAACTTCTCTTATTTTGCGATTGACTGATCAATCAATTCTAATAACTTCGAAATGCGCTCTGTTGTCATTTCTTCGTTATCTTTCACTTGCTTTTTCAGCTTTGCTTCACGTAAAGCTAACTGAATTGTCACCATTGCAAGCGCGTCTTGTTTGTCAGAAACAGCGTACTTTTGTTCAAATTGTTTCAAAATACCATTTATTTCTTCTGCACAAGAAAGTAACATTTCTTCCTCGTCAGAATTAATCGTCATTGGGTAATGACGTGAAGCAATTTTTATCTCAATTCGTTGAGTTGACATTCTTTTATTAATTATTAGTTTTAATTTGAGCGATGCACGTATCGACTTCTTTTATTAATTTGTTCATTCTTTGCTTCATCATTTGTTTGTACTCCTGATTTCCGCTCATTGCATTAACGACTTTTAATCGTTTTACTTCCTCATTTAAATTTAAGTTATTCGCTTGCGAATCTCTCAATTTATTTTTCAATCGGGCATTTTCTTCTTTTAGAGAATTGATTTCATTTTGCAATTTTTCCAATTCTTGTATCGAGTTTTCAGCGCCCTTCAATATATCTTTATAATTCCCTAGTTGGCCTAAAACACTTAAAACTTTGTTTTCAAGTTCATTAAATTTTACCATTTTTTCCATCTCCTGAGAATTTCAATTATTCTAGCTTCTATTGCAAAAATAGTATTTTTTTACTTCTAATCAATACAATAACCTAAATATTATCAGTTTTTTCTTATTCATTTGACAAATAGAGATTTACTTACATTTTTTGTTTCGTTTCTCTATTCTTCACTACTTTCACAACATACTTGATACTAAAAAACAAAAACAATACCGAAAGAATAGTTGGCAGAAATTGACAGAAAATAATCAAAATTGATTTGAAATAATACATTCCATCTTTCCAACTTTGTTTTAACTCATATCCTAAGTTGATTTCTCTATAAGCTTTCAAATCAGTTTGTGGTAAAATATTCGTTACAACTCGTGGTTCTTCTGATAATTGATACGCAATAGTCGCATAAGAAGTAGCATCATTTATCAACGCTTTATTCACTTTATTTTCGATTTGTTTCGAGATTTTCATTGCTTTATTGTTTTCATTTTTCAACTCATTTTCATATTTCTCAAAGGTCATTTCTTCATTATTAATCAAAATATGATCGATAATAATTCCTTTCTCCACTGCAAATTTGACATGCTCACGCAATTTATTTGACGGAACTTTCAATTCAATCAAATAAGAACGTTGAATTTTGTCTATTTTCTTAACGCTTTCTTCAGATAATTCAACTATATCCAAAGTTTCTTTGAAAAGTCTTTATTTTAGTGGGTTGTTTACTCATTTTATAGCAGTTAGTACAACATAAGTACAACAATTGGAAAAGTATGTTTTAAGTCTTTGTTGAGATTAGATTTTGAGCCATCAAAAACGAAAATTTAACATTTGATCTGGGCTTAAAAATGCGAAATTCGAGCATATATAACGATTTTATTTAGCTGAGCAGTACGGTTCATCAACTGATATTCGGCTAATTTGGAACAATAATAGTCCCTTGATGCTTTGGCATATCCATTTTGAAGCAACAATTCATTCAAACATTCGCCTGATTCCAGGATTACATAACCTAATTGCCTATGATAAAAATCGTAGGCATTTTTTATTTCAGTGAGTATGGTTATTCAATCTCAAATACTCAAAACGTTGGTTAAGTAATTTCTTGCCTCCCATCCCAACTCGATCAACAAACTAGCAGGAAGATGCGTTTTTTCTTCATCTATTTTTAATTTTCTATTCTTTCGGATTTCTGGTGCGTCTATTCCGTATAATCGAATTTCTTTTTCTTCTTTCGAAAAAGCGTGTTTCACAACCTTAGTATCTGCATCTTTGATTTCCAATACATTATAAAATGTTTCCAGGTAACAAGGTTCTTTAGCACTGTATTTCATTGTATTGCAATTAGTTACATATTGTCTATACAAATTTAATTATTCAACTTTGTAATAGTATTATTCTCAAATGTTTAACTAATAAATTTAAAGTTATGGCAAGACAAAAAGGACTAATGAAGTACATCGGAACCATTGGAGATGTACGTCATTTTAAAATTAAAGGACAACCTGGCTTTTATGCTGGTATGGTTGGTGGTCCAACTGCTCAGCAGGTGAAATCTGCACCTGAGTTTGAACGTACTCGTGAAAATATGAATGAGTTTGGTGGTTGTGCAAGAACTGGAAAATCGTTGCGTACCGCTCTTTCTCAAGTCATGAGTAAAATGGCAGATAGTCAAGTTACAGGTCGATTGACTTCAGTTATGAAGAAAATCAACTTAGAAGATGGTACAGAAGCCAGAGGTTATCGTAAAGTTGAAGTTTCTACTCAACGCCAATATTTAATTGGTTTTGAGTTTGACAAAAAGCTTTCGATTAATGGTGTTTTTAATGCGCCTTATGATGTTGAACATAATGTAGATAGAAACGAAGCGGAATTTATTGTTGCAGCATTTAATCCTGCTGAACTGATTTCTGCTCCTGCTGGTACTACACACTTTCGTTTAATTAATGCATTGGCTGTTTTATCGGATTTCTCGTTCAATCCTACAACTGGAAATTATGAGCCTGACGATGCTATTAATAATGAATTAAATGTTGTTGAATACTCGGCTTATATTCCGTTAAATGCTCCGTATACCGGAAGTACGATTTCGGCAGCTTTACCAGGTGCTCCAACTTTAGCAAATAATGTAACGGTTGTTCAGTGTATTGGTATTGAGTTTTTCCAAGAAGTCAACGGAAATTATTATCCTTTCGCCTCTGGAAACTGTCTGAAAATCGAAGATGCTTTTTAAGCGGTTAGGTTGGTTAAGGAGTCTTTTCGATTTGAAAAGGCTCTTTTTTGTTTGATTTAAAATGATTGATTATGCGTGTTAAAATTGTTCGTGTGGCACAAGGAAAACAAAGTACGTTGAGCCATTTATATATTGATGGAATCTTTCAATGTTATTTGTTAGAAGATAAAATACGAGCCGATAAAATACCTAAGCAAACTGCAATACCTACGGGTGATTTTAAATTGATTGTCAATTCTTGGGGAGGTATGAATACCAAGTATAAAAATCTAATGGGTAAAGTTCACGAAGGTATGATTGAAATTGATCAGCTTCCGAATTTTGATTATGTATATATCCATATCGGAAATACGTATTTACAAACTGCAGGATGTCCGTTGACTGGGTTTGGTTTTGAATTGATCAATGGTGATTATCAAGTTACCCATAGTCGTAAAGCTTATGATATGGTATATCCTAAACTTTTGAAGATTGCCAAAAGCAAAGAAAATCAAATTCGAATCGAGAATAATTTTCAATTCTAAAATCAGAAGTTATGGAAAATGAATTGGTTTTAAATGTCCTTTTTGGTTCAGTTTCAAGTTTATTATTGGCGGTGGTTGCCTACTTTATTAAGCAATTACACTCCGATTTTAAGAAAATGGAAAAGGATATTACAGAAGTAAAAACGATGGCTTTATTAATCAAAACCGAATTTAAAAACAGTTATGATTTACTCAGTCAGCGTGTAGAATATTTAGAATCAAGAATTACAACTCTTGAAATGTTGAATCTTAAAAATAAACGTGATGAAAAAGGATAGTTTAAATTTAGTTGAGCGTGTAACCAATGAAACACCAAAATGGTTTAAAATCGTTCGTAATGTTGGATTAGCTTTAACTGCGATTAGCGGTACTATCTTAGCTGCTCCGGTTGTTCTTCCGGCAACGGTTATTACAGTTGCAGGATATTTGGCTTTAGGTGGTGCAATCGCCAGTGCGGTGGCTCAAACTGCTGTAAAGATTGATGAAGCAGATAATGATTCTAACAAAAAATAGTCTTATAAGACCTTGATAAGACTTTCAGGACTTTTTGAAATCTCATCTTAATAGGTGAGATTTTTTTTATGCGTGATAGCTGCACCCAATTATATATAGAGGTGGAATATGTACGCTTTATCTCCTAATCTAAGTTGGAATATTGTCGAAAAAGTGGAATCGGATCGAGGAAATCGAAGAAGTGGTTTTGGTTCAAATTCAATATTTTTTTGAAAAGAAAAAAAGAGAAAAAAAAGAAAGCCATCAAATCAGGATTGGGGGTTTTAAAGGCAAGGTTTTCGAGCAAAATACTACCCGAATGGGTGGAGATTTTGGAAGAAACCCAAAGGGCTTGACCTTGCCGTAAAACGACCACTAACTAACTTTGCTACCTTTTTATTTATATATTTACATTTATTGTATTTAAAAATGATATCATACATTATAAACAAAAAAGGAAAAGTTGTTATATGTGAGGATAGTTTAACATCTTCCATATTTGATTTATTAAAATATTTACCAATAGAACAGTTCTGGAGGATATTAAAGAACTCTTTGTATCACGATAATTTACCCAATTTTTCAGGAGAAATTGATTCTATTACATTTTGGGATAAATGGAATTCTGAAGGAACGAATAATAAAAATTTTATAGAACCTGATTTATTTATACGATTTAAGGAATTCGATTTGATATTAGAAGCTAAAAGATACAATGAAAATCAGCAGTCTTTTCAACAAAATAATGATCAAATAATATCTTATTATAATTCATTTGAAGATGAACAAAAAAAGCTTTATTATATCCAAGTAGGTGGATTAAAAGATAAAAATGATTTAGAACACGATAAAGCTATTATATTAAAAACGGATTGGAATAAACTTTTAGATGCTGTTGATAATGAATATAATCAAATTAAATCATTAAATCTTATGCATTTAAAAAGCTCAACACGAATCTTAGAAGATTTGATTAAGCTTTTTGAATTTCATCAATTTTATAAAAAAATATGGTTAAAAGATTTTAAAATTAGCCAACCTATCAAAAAAGAAAAATATTTTAATACAAGAATTTTTAAAAATGGAAAATAACAACTTAAACCAATCTTTAATTGAAGTAAGAAAAGCTTATCGAATTCTATTTGACTACCAAAGTAGAATTTTAGATTTAATAAGTTATATTTCTGGTAAAACGCAATTTAACTATAATGGTGGTTATTCAAAATTTAGCAATACTGGACCAAGAGATGGTAAGGGAAAATTAAATTTTTGGGCTTGGGATTGGTTAAACTTTTACTATTATGAATTTCATTTTAACAGAATTGAGATAGGAAAAGATGAATATTTTTTTTCTATTTTTCATTTAGCTGATGATGGTTTTTTTGATGCTCATAATAAAAAAGGCAACTGCAATAAAATTGATTTAAATGACTTTACTGATGAAGAGGAAAGTAGATCTAAATTAATATTTGTATTAGGAAAAAATAAATGGTATGATTGGGGGTTTAATTGGAACTCAACTAAATTTACTTTAAGTGAATCTGATTTTATAAAGGATAATGAAAATCAAGCTATACTTTTTAAAAGCTATAATCTAAATAGATTCGATACGGAAGACAACACAATTAATGTTATAGAAGATTTTAAAAAATTCTGTGAAGGGAATGAAATGGTATTCAATATCAATTTAAAATTATTTTAAAAACGCACTGGGGCAATATGCGCAGGTGAAGAAAAAGCAATCCAAAATCAAAATAAGGTGGCGAGGGATTGTAGCTGAACATCCGACAGGATGTTTTGCTACACCGAGCCAATTGGTGTGGGCTAATAAGCTATCAAGCAGCACAAAAGTGAGGGGTTACGAATTGCTTTGCAATGGAGTACCGAACGATGTGATGCGACTAGCGGTTTAGCGCAATACACCAATGTACCTTACTAAAAAACTTTTGCTTTTTCTGAACCTGTAGCCGCTTTCTTGGGTGGCGGGGTGCGTGGAATAATTAGAAATTATGAATGATGAATTATTGTAAATGCGTTGTGGTAAATGGAATAGCGTTCGAGATTTAATTTGCTAATCGAGCATTTTTATGTGTAACGAAAAGCCGTTAAAAAATGGGCTTGACTGAAAGGAAAGCTTATTTTAGGCTTGATTTTGCGGAGTTGGGTGAATGGTACGCTTCGCTTAGATGTTAGATACTAGATATTAGTAATTAGATCATTACTGGGCTCAAAAAATGTATGGATAGTGAAATGAACCTAACGGAGTAAATCGTTGCATAAAAATGATTGTGGCAATACTGCTACTTCAACAAGGGCAAAAAACGACATGAGATACTCTCTGCTTCGGACAGGTAAAGGAAGGGGCTATTTTACATAATATGATTATAGTGGGCTTGTCCCCGAAGCCCGCTAGGCGACTATAATGCCATGTTATGTAAAAATAGCTTTGGTGGGCGGCTGGAGTCGAGTTGTGAGTTTTGAGTGATGAGTTTTGAGTTTTTTTGCTTTTGTTGGCAGATGAAAAAATACCCCAAATAGTGTTTACACTTTTTGGGGTATGTTCAATTTAATATGCAAAACTGGAATTAACCGCAGTTGCTTTTTTGTTGTTGCCTTATACACTTACCAACTTTGCAAATAGGCGTTTATATTTTATTGACTATCAAATACTACTTGATGTAGTATTTTGGGGTTGATAACATTATAAGTTTATATATTGAAGTTTAAATATTCTTTTGGTATATTTTTTACAAAAATATTCTTAATATATTCATTAATTTCTATTTCAATATTTGGCTTTGATGCAATCATTTCTATATTCGGTTCATAAAAATTACTTTTAATGATTTTTTGACCATTTTCATTTGGAAATAGTAAAGCGAGTGAACTTATCTTAGAATTAGATTCTTCTGAAATTCCTGTATTTAAAATATATTTAAACATTAAAGATGGTAGATGTAAACCTTTTACCGTTTGAAATTTCGAATACTTTGCATCTAAAATAAAATATTTTTTAACATTATTTACACTGTTAAAAATTTCTATAATAAAATCGGGATGATAAAAATTCCCTTTACTACTATCAATTCGCCTAAGCTCAGTTTCTTGACCTTTAATGCTATCGGTATAATATTTATGTTCATATAAAAATTTAATTCTAACATCATTATTTTTTAAAACTATACGCTCTATTATTTCATCATTCCTATTAGATGTTGCTTCAACATTAAATAACTCTAATTTTAAATTCTGTTTAATAGAATCAATAATCACAAATAAATTATATGCTTCATAAAGTCTACTAAGCTTGCTAATATTCAATAATTTGAATTCACCAAATAAGTCGAATTTATAATTATATAAATTTTTTATTAAAGAAAATGATTTTCTATAGTGATTTTTTTGTGCAAATACTGTTGTTATTAATGGCTTTTCTACTTTAGGTTTTGTATCAATAAACAAACGACGATATTTATTATACAGTTTTATTACTTTTTTTTCTAAAGAAGATGAATCTTCAAATAATTTGATGAAAGGTATCTTTTTTAGATCTTTAAAGTCTGCATATTTATCATCTTTAGATGGTTGAATATTAATGTTAGATTTAATTTCTAATTTTAAATTATTTATTTTCTTCAAAACACAAATAAATGAACCCAATATAATTTGATTCTCATAGTTATTAAATGAATTTACATTCTCTATAGAAAATAAATGATCAATTACTCCAAATTTATTATTTATCTTAATCGAATTATAATGACCTTTTAAAGAATCATCAAAATTAACTTCATCAAGATTGCTAAGCACCCACTCCAAACTATCTGGTGATACTTTTGAAGAATCATAAATTTCTTTACTTTGTTTTTTTCTTAAAACAGTATATGGTGTATTTAAAAATAAAGGGTAAAGTTGATCAAAAGTTAAAATAAATCTCTCTATAAATGATATTAATTTTGATGTATTACTTAAATCAATCCCATTCTTTTTAAAATCTAGTTCATATGTACTTCTAGAAAAAAATATATTAAAAAGCCTATCTTCTTTACTCCATAGATAAGTGAAAATATCTTCAATTTCAGATAATTTCAATTTTTCAATTCTTATATTGAATAAAAAAGTTTCATTGTTTATTTTTAAACTCGCAAAACCAAAATAATCTTCAAAATATCTAAAATCATTAAGTTTTATAATTTTATCAAATATGGAAATTTTATCCAAATCGATATTAATATCTTCGATATATACCTCATTTGAAACAATTTCATTTGAGGTATAAATAATTTCATATCTCCCTAATTCTAAAACATTAAATGTATTATTATTTGGAAAAACTTCAACTTTATGATCCTTAGTAATTTGAAAAACTCTAAGCATAAGTTAAAGTTAAAAAATAGTTATAATTACCTTCAAATACACTATCGTCATTACCATTATCTAAAATTTTCTTTAATATTTCACTTGATTTTTTTAAATCATATTTTTCGAAAACTTCAAGTAAATCCTCCAAATGATTTCTAGCTGTATCACCTGTTAAATTTATCATTGGTAATAATCTCTGAGCAATACAATAATCCAATGGTCTAGAAATTTCTTTTTTCATTAACCCTTTTGCAACAGTACAATATCTTTTAATTGAAATTTCAACCCTAGGACTTATAGGTAGTCTTAAAGAATTAAATGGTTTTTTTATTTCATTAAAAATCTCTTTCAAATCTTCTGGCAATTCTAAAGACTTTCTTTCATCTTGATAATCTAATAGATTAAAAAATTCAATACATTTATTAAATGATAAGTTTAATCTTTCAATATCTTCAATTGAAATAGAATCAATTGAAATATTAGTATATGGAACTTGAATTATATTTGCCCTATCTATAACCCTAGGAGATAAAGTTTCCGTTGTTTGATCGTAATTTATTGTGGCAATGAACCTTAAGTTGTTTGAATATTCTAAATTCAAACTATTACCTAATTGAACAGATAGGTGGTTACCATAATTTGCATAGCTATCTGTAAGATTATAAAATGTTGACCAATAATGCTCTATAGGACTTAGATTAGCTTCATCTAAAATAATATAAGCCATTGGAGAACTTAAAAATTTAGAATTTTTAGCTTCAAAATCTAACTGACATAATAGTTCATATACACCTGTTGGGGCAGAATGAAATTTATTTGTTAAAGGGTTTTGAAAACCAATCAAATCTTTTTGAGAAGTCCACCCTCTACTTACAGAAACTTCTGAAATCCTATCACTAGGTGCTAAAATTTTTGCAATCAACCTTGCTAAACTTGTTTTACCCGTACCAGGTAAACCTGCAAATACTGTTAAAGTATTTTGATGTATTGATATTAGTAAATTATCAACGAATTGATTATCAAAATTTCTTCCGCATTTATTTAAAATATTTACAAAATCCTTACGAAATTCAATGTAATCACTGTATCTATCTTCTATAGAACAATCTTTGAAAATTTCACTTTCTTTTTTATCAAATTCGGAAAGATCTCTACCACTTAGAAAATCGAAATATTTTTTATGTTTAAAAACATTTAATAATTCTTCCTGTGCATCTCTTTGAACTCTTCTATTTTCTTGTCTAAGCTCAGTAATAGTAAAATCTAAATCTTCCTTTTCTTTATTTAAATTGTTAATTTGCTCTTTTAATGAATTTAATTCAATTGATTTTTTTTCAGTTTCTAAATTAATTTCATTTTCTATATTATCTTTTTCTTCTTTTAATTTATTAATCTCATTTTCTAACTCTGATTTAATTTTTGATAATTCTTCTTCCTTAATTTTAGTAATATTTTCAACTTCTAAATTTAATTTTTCTAGTTCTTCTTTTTTTACAATAATATCTTGCTGAATTTGATCTTTTCTTAAAGAATATTCGTCAACAGAACTTTTTAACTCAAATTCTTTATTCTGTAAATTTTCAATTTCTTGCTTAATATTCTTTATTTCAGGTATTAATAAAGCAAGCTCTTTATTAGATACAATTATTTTTTCAGTATTTTTTAAAATATCAGCAATTCTTTTATTTTCATTTAAATATCCTTCAACGGATTTGATTTTATTAGTTTTACTTAATATTTCTAATAAATTATTAATATGCTCATTATCAAAAGTGTCTGAATTCTGATTTAGAATAGTTTTGAATTCATTAATCAGAACATTATCATCTTTAAAATCAACAGATTTAATAAGCTCTAATTTATTGTAAGTAGGAATATGTATTTTTCTTTTAATATCATTTACAACAAACTCAATAAAAGACTCATCATTCAAAGAATATTCTCCAAAAGGTTTCCAATAATGTTTTTCAACATTAAAATAACCTTCACTAGTCATATCTCTTGATAAAATCTTAAATGGCCCTAATAAAATATTATTAGTTTCTATAAATATTGGTGTATTTTCTTCTATATACACATCTATTAATAAACTTTCTAGTAATGGTTCATAAATTTTAATTCTTGAAGTAGACTCTTGAACATCTCCTTTTAAAATTTCTATGATTTCACTTTTTTCAATAGGATATATATAAGAATCTACTGTTGCACATTTTGGAAGATTTGAACCTTCATAATACCTTGTATTTTCAAATACACCTGGTTGACCAAAAGAAATTTTTATTAATTGATTAAGATTAAATCTTGAAAGAGTCCTATCATTGATTGTTTTATGAGGAATTACAACAACTCTTTCCATATCATAAGTATCAATATCCTTTATAATACCATTATCATAATATAATAATGGTATTATATTACGATCTGGAAAATCCTCATCCTTAACAGCCAAAATATAATTTGTGCTTGTAAGTCTCAGATTATAATCTTCTTTAAAACTAAACTTCTCCGAGCTTAAATTACCTGTTTTCATAATTTTACTTTCTTTTATTATATATAAATTGTTGGTCAAAGACTAAAATAATCATTATTTGCGTTTAAACAATGTTTGTTTTGTTATTTATTATTTTAACTATATGTAATAAAAAAAGCTATAGTTTAACAATAGCTTTTTTATATTATCTAGGCCCCATAAATCGGTCACCGTTGAAATGTATCATATGATCAGGTAAGTCCATCAACCATACCTCTGTTTCCCAAGCGATATCGGTTGAATATTTTTTGAATACTGACATATCCGGAAATGCAGTTACATATACCTTACCTGCTTTACATTCTTTAAAAAGTTCTTCTAATTCGTTGATTCTTTTTTGAGAAACAGGGCCGTGAGTAGTTACTGCTTCAATTAAATAAATCCAGTTCTTATCTTCACGATATAAAATTACATCAGGAAGTTTTGAATGTTTGGTAATTGGAATACCTAATTCTTTTAGTTTATCTTCCTCTATATGTATATTTTTATTTGCTGTATCGCCTAAATACAATAACATTGAATTTGGAGCAAAACGAGGTGCAAATTCTTCTACAATTGCTTTTTGTAAATCGTTATGTAAACCTGCAGATAAATTAATTGTTTTATCATCTGTTATTTTAACAGGCACTAAATCGAACGACTTAGCAGTTTCGTATTTTTCTACAATATCCTTAGTATTCTTTAAAAATACCTTTAATGATTTACTCCATTTAGTAGTATCATATGTTTTTAAAACTTTTAAAAATTCATCTGTAAGGGCATAATTATTTTTAGAACTATTAACAGGAATCGTTTTATCATCTGGGTTTTGTTCTACTACTCCTTTTTGAATAAAGTAATGTAATACTTGTCTACGAACAGATTCACGCGTATTTTCCTTATAAGTAACATCATATTCTTCACTTATAAAAGTCATTATACCTTTTGCTACTCCTAATCTAGGATTAGAAACAGATGACCATTTATCCGTTTCTTTTATATTTGCTAAAGCAAGTAATGTAAGTGCAGCAATTTTATTTTTCTGTTTCGTATCAAAACCCAAACTATCCAAGATAATCTGAGCTTCATCAATTTTGTTCATAGTTAAGTTTTTGTAGTATGTATTGGTTAATTTCCTCAAAAGATAACTTTTGATTATTAATTACTTTTTCACCAATATGAATGATGAATTGGTAATCAGGAAATTTTAGTTGTTTAATTTCAGTTGAGCTTACATTTACATTGCCATTAAATGTTTGGAAGTATTGATTCATAAAAGTAGAATTTAATAGAGCAGAAATACCATATACTTCTTCCTTGGTTAATTCTCTTTTTTTACTGTAAATGTAATTTAGCTTATTATCAATTCCGATATAATCAATATTATCCTCTTTAAAATAAGGTGTACAAATTAAACGATGTTTATCTCCCTTTGCACTTTGTCTTCTTAAAAATATGTAATTAGAACTTGGTCTTAGTATTGATTTAGTTGCATCATTTTGAATGATAAATTGTTCTTTATTCAAATCTTGTAAAGGCCAATTCAATTCCATTTGAGTAACATTATTCAACCTGTAATATGGTTTAATATTCTCATCAATTTTAGCTTCTAATACTATATTTTCTTTTGTTCTAAAATCAACAACAGGACCAGTAGAAATAGTGATATCAAAATCTTCTAATTTCTTATCCCATTGGTTCACAATTTTCAGAATTTTATCTTCATTCTCATTAATTGGAATAAAAACGAATTTATTTTCAGATTCAACATTATAAACCTCATTGTATTGGTAGTTCTTATTTGAATAGATATTTAAATCACTATCTGAACTTGTAATAACAATTTGATCTACCTTATGTTTCACTGCCTTCGTAATTAAAAGCTCTTGTAAAACTTTATCTTTTTTAAATGTATCATTTCTATTTACAAATAAATGTAAAGAATGAAGGTTTACATTATCTAAAAAGAATTCACGAAATTTCTTGAAATATAACCCTGAAGTAAAACTACGAGGTGTAA
Organism: Empedobacter sp. UBA1574; assembly: GCF_002322895.1. NCBI lineage: Bacteria > Pseudomonadati > Bacteroidota > Flavobacteriia > Flavobacteriales > Weeksellaceae > Empedobacter > Empedobacter sp. UBA1574. Next base: position 21,236 of record NZ_DCOI01000004.1, read on the forward strand.
TGAATATCATTTCTCCATCATCGTTTAATAAACGACTAGAAATAGCCATAAACAACGAATAGATATTAGGTTGACCTCCATTGATAATATCTGTAGCTAAAGCACGTTCGTCCGTCTTTGCTAATTTAAAATAAGGTGGATTAGAAATGATAATATCATATTTCAACTCTGAATTGCTATTTAATACATTTGCATTTTTTAATACAAAATCTTCAAAGTAAATAGTATAGTTAAATGCTATATTTTTAGAAGATAAATACTCTGATAAAGTCTTCGTTATATCTTCAATATATTGTTTAAGGTTATTATCTGTTTCGTAAATATCTAATTGAATCGACTTTGTTTTTTGATTTTTAACTAGATGATCAATTAATGCACACGATAAATTTAAAGTTCCACATCCAGGATCAAGAATTTTTACACACTCCTTTTGAGTAGTTGATAAACTACCCATAAAATCTGAAATATTATCAGGAGTAAAAAACTGACCTATTTCTCTTTTTTCCTTTTGAGTTTTCTGTTTAGAATATACATCGGCAAAGAATTGAGATAGTTCAGATGGTGAATAATCCTTGATTTCGCTACTCTTCATTTTTTAAATTTATTAGGCTGCAAATTTACGAGTTTAATAGATTAAAAATATGATTTAGAAATTTTGTATTGCAGTAAAAATTCCATCTTTTTCAATAGATATTTTATTTAATATATTTTCAGTAACTTCATAGAATCTATATCTCTTTTTAATTAAAACGGAAATTCCAGAATAAGCTTCTTCTATTGAATTATACCTTATATTAGAATTACTATAGTTTAATTTTTTAGGCTCTATATTTCTCTTATTTATAGTACTGTAGTATTTAACACAAACTAACGGAACTTTATTTGAACAATTATCATTAAAAAATAAAGAGTCTTTTATAATAAATTCATAATAAACAGAACTATATTGATTAATTTGAAAATCTAATTTAATTCTAATATTTCTTCCTATAAACTTAAATGATTTTAATGATTCTATAAATAATTGGTTTTCTAGTAAATTACTGATTAATCGGTCCACATCTTTTAAATCATTTTTGAAAGTATTCAAAGTTTTATTATAATGTGATAAAGGATGTAATAAAATGAATAAATATGCATTTAATGAGTAAAAATCAGTTTTATATGCAACTAAGTTTTTCTCAACAAAATCATTACAAATTCTAAAAATTTTAGTCAATTTATACCCCTCTATTTGTTCTAAATCAGAAGTTCTAAATAATTCTTTAGGGAATATCTTTAATAAAGTATCTTCTAAATATTTTCTAAAATAATTTGCTGCTGCTGGATAATCTGGATTTTCATTGTTATATAAATAAAATCGAGCTTTATCTAAATCAGTTTTATTCTCAACAACAATTGGAATATCAATTAAAGATCCATTATATAAATTCTCTGAACCGACGTATATCTCAATTGACTTCCAATGATCTCTATTATCAGCAAAAAAATTATTACAAACTTCAAAAAATCCTTTATCATATGAAGATATAAATATCTGCCAATCAATAAATTCATCTTTTAATATTTTCAAAATAGGAATTCTATTAGCAGTATCTAAACCTATAAATATATCATCAAAATAAATCAATTTATAAACATCTTGATTAGGAGTTAATTTTAATGATGCTAAATATAAACAAATTGCAAATGAAGATAATCTAGCTTCATTAAGAAAATCTTTATAGTCATCTCCTAAATTTTGTCCATTTTTTAATATTTTCAATCTTAAATCTGTATCTAAAAACCAATTAGACTTGCCTCCTGAAGCATATTCGAATTTTACATCTTTTAAAATATATTCAATACGTAAATCAGTTAATTTAAAATACTTACTTAAATAATTATTAACTAACTCAAAAATTGAATCTAAAGTTAAGATAAGACTTGATTTATAGGCAGATATTTTAGTCAATGCTAATTGATGACAACGACTTCTCCTAGTTTTAGCATCAGTAATTAAATTTTTAATTAAAAAATCGTATTGACTTTTAAATGAATTAGAATTACCAGCTTGAGTTGGGATATACTCACTCAGTAAAATATTAAATATTAAATCAAATAAATTAGGATTAGGTTCTGATTTTAAATAAATTTTCAATAAATCTGTATAATCTAGAAAACCACTTATTAACGATGCTTCTTTTATAAAGGCTACATTATTATTAGATCCCGAATTTGAAAATTTTAAATTATTAGAATTAATAATTTTTGAATATTCATCAAATTCAGAAAATGTTAATTCAATTTTTCCATTTATTGAATTATTAAAAATATTCTTTGTAAATATTTGTTGATTGATTGAATTTTCAAAAAATTGATTAAAAGATTTAAATAATGAAGATTTTCCTGATCCATTTTCTCCATAAATTATTAAATTTTGTCCTCTTTCTAAATTAATTACATAATTTTTATAATAAGCACGACAATTCTCTAACTCAATTTTTGTTATTCTATGCATTATCTGAAAAAATAAAATTCATTTTTAAAATTAATTTCGAAATTATAGAATCATTACTTGACAAATATTTATATCTATCCTCATTTGATTCAATTTCTTTAATAGAATAATTTAAAACGTTAAATACATCAATTATATCTATTCCATCTACATAGCTATAATTACTGTTGATTAAAAATTTACATATGACGTTTAAAATATTATTAAAATAATTTTTAATATTAAGATCATTTTCGCTTTTATTAATGTCAAATATTTCCTTAAATACGCGTTGGTTATCAAAACTTATAATTGGAATTCTTATATTTTCAATAAATGATTTTGTTAAATTTTTATCGGATAACGACTTTGAATTTTTTAATACGAAAAATAAATACTCTAAGATATAGCTATTACGTTTTACTGATAATAAATAATTATTATCATCTACTAAATAATTATCATTATCTAGAAAAATATTTTCAAAACTTAATGTCTTATTATTGATAATTATTTTTTCGGTATTAAAAATCTTTTCAATTTTCTTTACATCATCACCTAAATACTTAACATTACCATAAGCAACAGGTTCGAAAGAATTTAATTCTAAAAATTTTAAATTATCGCTATTATTTGAAACATCATAATTAAACATTTCTTTTTTTATTCCTCTATTGATATTTACAATATTTTTAAGTGATGTTTTATATATGATATTTTTTTTAGAAGTTACGCTATATTTAGTTTTAAATTTTCCAACATTTTCATTAAATATATCTATACTTTCTACATTATTCATTAATGAAAATATAGATCTTAAATCTGTTGTAATAGGTTTAGCCTCATATTTTATAACATCGATACTAATCTCGTTAACAAAATACCATAAGGCATATAATGATTGCTGAGTACGTCTACCATTATCTACACATAAAATATAGTCTAAGTTTAAAGCTAAGTTTTTTTGTTCACCATTATTTACTAAGCATTTTAACTTTGTTAGAAAATCTGCTTCAAAAACATTTGCAACGTATTGAAAATATTCAGAATTATTTTCTAATGATTTCGTTAAATCTGGCTTAGATTTTAACCTAAAATTGATTTTATTACCAACCTTATAATAATCTAGAGCATCATATGATTTTTTAGTATCACTAGAACTAATGAATTCTAACTGCAAGTAAATTAATGCTGTTAGAATATTTTCATTTTCCATTCTAGTTGTTGATTTTCTATAATAAAACCAATCTAAATTATTATTAAAAATATCTTTAATAGAATCTATCAAGTCTCTTGAAATATATGAATTCCACATTTCAAAAGAATCCATTTTAATTGGATAAGGTTTATAATTCAATCTAATAAATAAATCGACTGGATCAAATTTTTCATTATATTTTGAATCTATCTCTATAACCCATAAGTCAAAATTTTTTATTTTTTCTTGATATTCTAAAGACAAATCTTCAAATTTTAAAGATGTTAAATCAGATAAAATCCCATTTTTTAAATTCAATGAATAATAATCTTTTTTACTAGATTCAAATTCATTATTTGTATTTATAAAATCTTCTCCCAAAAAACCTAAAATCGTTAATAACCTTTGTTGTCCGTCTATGACTTCTGATATACCATCTTTTTTATAAACAAATATTGGAGGGATTTTTATACCTAATAATATACTTTCAATAATTGAAGATGCTTTCCTCTTATCAATAACTTCATTACGTTGATATTGAGGACGAATAATGAATTTTTGTCTATTCATTAATCTAATAATATCATCAATAGAACTTGATGAAGGTTCAGGTTTATTAATTCTTAAATCTTCAAAACTTATAAGTTCAGAATTATCTTTTGCTTCATTAATTTCATTTAAAGTTTCATTAAATTCTAAAGAATCTTTTAAATAAACATTAAAATTAATATCAAATGATTCTTTAAATATTGTAGAAATATTTTCATATCTATTCTTTATATGAATAGCAAAAGAACTTCTATCCATATTATATATAGAAATATTATGCTCTAAATACTTGGAAATTTTTTCGATATCTTCTTTTGATAAATTTAGATTACCAAATTCATTATGATAAATAGATAATGCCCAAAATAAACATTCTGAAATTAATCTGTTATATTTATCTTTATTAGAAATATTTGTATAAACACTATATAAAATATTTATTTTAGATATAAATATCTTTTTAAGCTCTTCTAAATCAACTGTAGAAATATCTTCATATAAATATTCATAGAATTGATTAACTACATTACTTTTTTTAACAGAAAAATATTTAATTGGTATAGAATCAATAACTAATAATTCTCTAATTTTCTTTAATAAGACTTCGTCATTAAATTTTTCAAAATGAAACAATATTTTTAAAATATCATAAAACCTCTTATCACTTAAAATTTCATCTTTAAAATATTGATTTAAATTATCATATAGAAAGGAAGCTTTATCTATTTCAGCATTTTTTAAAGGAGTAATACCAGAATTATATCTTTTAAAAATTTCTTTCTTTACATTTTCTTCAATGGAATCATTTATACCATCTTTAGTATTAAAACTAAATTCAATAACTCTTAATTTTGTTTCCCAAATTAAATCTTTATACTTAATATCAAGTGATTCAAAATTTTTACCAACGAATTCTTTATTGATAAGTTTTTTTAAACCTGATCTTTTTAATTTAAATTCATTATTAATGAATCTAAGAATTGTCTGATATCTTTGTCTACCATCAATAATTTCTACCTTCGAAATATTTCTAAAATATATCAATGGAGGAATTTCAGTACCTAATAAAATACTTTCTATGAAATATGTTGCCTTTTCATCATCCCAAACATAATTTCTTTGATAAGCTGGCTTATAATTAGTATTTTTTAACTTTTCCTTATTACTAAATAATGAATCAATTGAAACTGTTTTAGAATCAATTTTTAACTTGTTTTCAAAAACTTCTTTAATACTTGTCATCTAATCTGAAAATTATTTTGGTCCTCCTTATTGAATAATACAAATATATATTTTTATAACTATAATTTTTTATAGAAAGTAACCTAAGTAACCAAATTTCGGCAAAAACTGTATGTTGTCAAAATAAAT
>NZ_DCOI01000027.1:0-126146 GCF_002322895.1 Empedobacter sp. UBA1574
CACACTTTAAGAGACAGTCCTAAAAAACTCTTCAAGATTCTTGAAGAGTTTTTTTTATTAACAATATTTTTCTCCGTTTTTCTGTAATTTTAAATCGCTCACATAAGTTTTTATAAACTGTACATTGCTTCGAGGACAAATGAGTAATCCTTTCTCCGAATTAATAACCACATAACTGTCTAATCCATCAATAATAATAGCTTTATCTTGCGTAGAATAAATAAAATTATTTTTGGCGTTGTAACCAGAAAAATGTTTACATAATAATGTATTGTGATTTTCGTCCTGATCTTCACCTGTATATTTATACTTTTCGTTGATTGCAGACCAAGTTCCAATATCACTCCAGCCAAAAGTTGTTGGAATGACATAAACATTATCCGCTTGTTCTAAAATTCCTTTGTTGATAGAAGTTACGTCTAACGTTGTGTAAATAGGTTTTAAAGTTTCTGTATTTTGTAAAGAACGATCAAGATCAAAATATTTTTTTAAAGTTTCTTTCATCGAAGGTAAATGTTGTTGAAAAGCTTTTACAATACTATCTACAGACCAAACAAGGATTCCTGTATTCCAAATAAATTCACCACTCGTTATAAAAGATTCAGCAAATTCTAAATCAGGTTTATCGATATAAGATTTTACTTTTTTTATAGGTGTTGTATTTTCGATGAACTGAATATAACTGTAATTAACATCTGGACGCGTTGGAGCTACTCCCAAAGTAATCAATCGATCGTTGTCAGCATCCTCGAAAGCAAGATTTACTTTTTCTACAAATTCATCTTCATCAAAAATAAAATGATCTGAAGGAGAAATAATCAATTTTGCATTTGGATTAACTTGTTGGATTGTCATTGCGGCCAATAAATTACAAGCTGCGGTATTCATGACTCTTGGTTCGATGATAAAATTTTTATCCTCAAAATCTGGTAATTGTTCTTTTACAATCTCTTTATAATCTTGAATAGTTACAATGAAAATATTTTCTTGCGGAACGATTTTTTTAAGGCGATTATACGTTAATTGAATAAAAGTTTTTCCTATTCCTAATAAATCATGAAATTGTTTTGGTTTCTTAATTGTACTCAAAGGCCATAATCTCACTCCTGTACCACTGGCAAGGATAACAGCGTAGTTATCTTTATTATTCATGATTGTCTTTTAAAGTTTATTTACAGTTGCAGTTGCGTTTATCAAATATTTTTTCTTGGTTTTCAACTCTAAACAAAGATACCTTAATTTTCGTTTAGATTCTTTTTTAAAGATTCTTTTTCCAATCGAAAATATTGTGCCATCCTCCAAATCTTCAAGATAAATTTGAGCAGGATTTTTATCATCTATAATATATTTTGAGATATTAATATCCGCTCCTAAACTTGCCTTTGGATGTTTGGCATGATGAAGAATATACGGTTGCAATTCTTCGGGATAAATGTGAAGAGATTCTAATAATAAATGCCCAAAAATGGTTTTCCATTCTTTTCCATGCGGATTTATTTTACGAGAATCAAACTGAACAAAAGTTTTGAGATGCGCCACTTCATGTGTAAAAACAAAAAAGAAAGCATACTGATTTAAGTCGCCATTCACTGTAATTTGATGACGATTATTTTCGACTAATTTGCGATAATCTCCCAATTTAGTTTCACGTCTTCTTGTAATTTTTAACGTTATAAAATGATTTTCTAACCACTTTTTTACATACAAGTCTGCATTATGAGGGAGATAAGAAGTTAAATGTTCTAAATTCACATTGTGCAAGATAAATAAAAAGCCTTTCCAATAAAAATATTAATTTTGTCGTAATGAAACTAATCGAAAATTTAGGGTCATACTTTATGCTTATGGGTAAAGTATTTAGCAAACCTCAAAAATTGAGCGTTTTCTGGAAATTGACCGTTAGAGAAATATATGATTTAGGTGTCAACTCTTTAGGGATTGTAACCTTTATCTCAACATTTATGGGTGCAGTTGTAGCAATACAAATGGCACAAAACTTTCAAGGAGCTTCTATTCCTGTTCCAGATGCCTACATTGGTTATGCAACCAAAGTGGTTTTGGTATTAGAGTTTGCTCCAACCATTATGTCGCTAATTTTAGTTGGTAAAGTAGGTTCGTACATCGCTTCGAGTATTGGAACCATGCGTGTTACCGAACAAATTGATGCGTTAGATGTTATGGGAATCAATTCTGCAAACTTCTTGATTTTACCAAAAATTATCGCCTGTGTATTTTTCAATCCTTTATTGATTATGATTTCTATTGGATTTGGATTATTAGGAGGTTACTACATTGGTGTTTTTACAAAACTATGGTCAGCGGCCGATTTTATTACAGGTTTACAAATGAATATGGCAACAAAATTGTTTGTCTATACATTCCTTAAAACAATGGTATTCGCGTTTGTTATCGCAACAATTCCGGCATATTATGGTTATAAAGTAAAAGGAGGTTCGTTAGAAGTTGGTCGTTCTGCAACAACAGCTGTTGTATGGACATCAGTAGCAATTATTGTGATCAATTTAATATTAACACAAACAATTTTGAGCTAATGATTGAAGTAAAAGATATCAGAAAATCATTTGATGCAGTAGAAGTACTGAAAGGTTTTTCTGTCACTTTCGAGAAAGGAAAAGTTAGTTTAATTATTGGTCAAAGTGGTTCTGGAAAAACAGTTTTCTTGAAAAATTTGATTGGATTATTAACACCAACTTCAGGTCAAATTTTGTACGAAGGAGATAATATGATCGAGTTTGATTACAAAGAAAAACAACGTTTACGTTCAGAAATTGGAGTAGTTTTCCAAGGTTCGGCTTTGTATGATACGATGAATATTGTAGAAAATGTAAAATTTCCATTGCAAATGTTTTCGGATATGTCAAATGCTGATGCCGAAAAACGTGCGCGTGAAGTATTAGATCGTGTAGAAATAGCTCGTACAGCACTTAAAAAATATCCGTCAGAAATATCTGGAGGAATGCAAAAACGTGTGGCGATTGCGCGCGCGATTGTAAATAATCCAAAATATTTATTTGCTGATGAACCAAACTCTGGTCTTGACCCGAAAACGGCGTTAGTTATTGACCAATTAATTTATGATATCACAAAAGAATACAACACAACAACCGTTGTAAATACACACGATATGAACTCGGTAATGGAAATTGGAGATCATATTGTTTTCCTAAAAAATGGTTTCTTGGAATGGGAAGGGACAAAAGAGGAGATTTTGGTGGCTGATAATCCAAATGTAATTGATTTTGTATATTCGTCGAATCTTTTCAAGAAATTAAGAGAAGCCTTATTAAAAGAGCAACAATAAATCAATAAAAATAAAAATTCTATGAAAAAATTAATTTTAACTGCAATTGTAGGTTTAGCTGCAAATTTTGCTACAGCACAAAATATCGATTTTGGTATCAAAGGTGGAGCTGTTTTCAATACAGATAAAGGAAAAGTTTGGCAAGATGCTGGAAATATTTTCAAGAGAGATGGAAAAGCTTCTGCTGGATTTCAAGCGGGTGCTTTAGCGCGCGTTTCTTTAGCAGGAATTTACATTCAGCCAGAGTTATTGTATACGCAATTCAAAAATGAATATGATGTTGATGGACAAAATCTTGATGTAACTAAAAAACGTTTAGATATTCCTGTAAATGTTGGAAAAAGATTTTTAGGAATCGGACACGTTCAAGCTGGTCCAGTTTTCTCTTACTATTTTGATGATAAATTATCTGTAAAAGATTTTACAACTGCAAAACAAGACGAATTCAATGTCGGAATGCAAATTGGTGCAGGTGTAGAAGTTTCTAAATTATTATTCGATTTACGTTACGAATTCGGTTTAGGAAAAGTTGGATCTGACATTTTGAACGGATCAAATGGACAATATAGAACAGAAAATCGTCCACAAATGTTGAACTTATCAGTAGCATATTTATTCTAAAAGGTTGTTTGTAAATAAATTTATTGGATATATTTGTTCCAAATTGTATTTTTGCAACCTCGTAAATTATTAAAATGGCAAAAAATAATAAAAAAGAAGAATTCGCAACAGAGCAATTCGTAGAAAAATTAGATAGAACAGCTTTCAACGTAGAGTTCTTTGTTGAAAAATATGCTAAAGCAATTGGTATTGGTTTAGGAGTAATTATTGTAGCTGTTTTAGGTTATTTTGCTTACTTAAAATTAGTCGTAGAACCTAAATCGGATGACGCTTTCAAAGAAATGGTACAAGCAGAACGTCTTTTCGATCAAGATTCTATTAACGTCGCTCTTAATGGTAGCGCAGGAAGTTTCCAAGGTTTACAACAAATTGTTGATGAATATGGAAATACTGATGCTGGTAATTTAGCACGTTTCAAAGCGGCAAGTTCTTATTATAAATTAGGAGATTACGCGTCTGCTGTTAAATTATTAGAAGATTTTGACACAGATGACAATGTGATGTTAGCGCAAAAATATGGTATGTTAGGAAATGCATTAGTTGCTTCTAACAAATTAGAAGAAGGTTTACCTTACTATGTAAAAGCTGCTGAAGCGACAGAAGTTGAAACTTTACAATCAACTTACTACACAAAAGCAGGTGAAATTGCAATGGAATTAGGTAAAAATGCTGATGCTTTAAAATATTTTCAAGCTTTAGAGGATAAATATCCAAATGCAAATAATGGTGAAACCGCGAAGTTTATTGAGCGTTTAAAATACGCTTCTGAAACTGCGAAATAATTCACTTCAAAAGATAATTACAAGCCGAACAAGTTGTTCGGCTTTTTTTATTGATTCAAATCAAAGTTTATCCTAAATCATTTTTGTAATTTTACCATTCAAATTTTAAACAAAATGGCAACAGAAAATAAAAATTTATCTCAATATAATAAAGCAGAATTACCAAATGTAGCGGGCTCTAAGTTTGCAATTATTACATCTGAATGGAATAATCATATCACATTTAATTTGCGCGATGGAGCAAAAGATACATTGATTGATTTGGGTGCAAATCCTGATGATGTTACTTTATACGAAGTTCCGGGTAGTTTCGAGTTGATTTATGGAGCGGATAAAGTGGCACAAACTCATCCAGATTTGGACGGAATTATCGTTGTTGGATGTGTGATTCGTGGAGCAACAGCGCATTTTGATTATGTTTGTCAAGGTGTGACACAAGGTATAAAAGATTTGAATATCAAACACAATATGCCAATTATTTTTTGTGTTTTAACAGACGAAAATGAACAGCAATCAATTGATCGTTCTGGCGGAAAACATGGAAATAAAGGAGTTGAAGCTGGTGTAGCTGCGGTTATGATGGCGGATATGAAAAAGAAATTAGGTAAATAATTTTAGAATGATAGATTCAAAACTTTATCGATGCCAATAGCAGAAGATTTTAAATCAATTTATACGAAAAATTGGGAGATTTATTTTTCTCAATGTGATCCGACAGGTAAGATGAAATTGTCTGAAATGGCAAATCTTTTTCAATTAACTGCTTCAGAACACGCGATAAAAGGAGGTTTAGGTTTCTTTGATTTACAAGAATTTAATCAATCTTGGGTAATGAATCGACTTCGAATTGAGATTGATGAATTACCTTCTTGGACAGATTTTGTTGATGTAAAAACTTGGATTGAAGTATTGAAAGGTGCAAAATCTATTCGTGATTTTACAATCGAGAAAAATGGAAAAAAATTAATTGGAGCTTCAAGTTTGTGGGCGGTTTTCAATACAGAAAAACGTCGTCCTGATATTCTTCAAATTGATTCATCTCACATTGAACGTTTTCCTGATCTGAAACCAACGGAAGTCGAGAATTCGATTTTAAACATCGATTTTGAACCAACAGAAGTTATTCAATATAAAGTTCAGTTTTCTGATTTAGATATCGTAAAACACGCAAATAATACCAAATATTTGGATTGGTGTTTGAATACTATTGATCCTGAAATAATATTCAAACATCGTATCAAAGCGATTGATATGAATTTCTTGAAAGAATTAAGTTTACATGACAAAATAGAAATTCAGAAATTAGAAACTAAGAATTTAATTCAGTTTAAAGTTGTTAATCAAGAAAAAGTAAACTTCGTTTGTCGATTGGAGTTGAGGTAAAATACTTTGTATAATGCGATGTAGAAATGAGTTCAACATGACTTATGGATAATAAGTCAGAATGCAACGTAAGTGGAATGAAGAATCTCAGATTCCTCCTTTCGTCGGAATGACATTTACTTTATCAGAGTTTTGAAAACAATTATTCTGAGTTTATCAAAGAATCTAAAATTATTACAATAAAAAAAGGTTTCATATCGAAACCTTTTTTTATCTATTTTTCTTTTGTCAAAACAAATTTAGCAGAATCGGCCGATTCTATTTTCTTCTGATTTTTATTTAACTGAGTAATTTTTCCCTCTTCAACCAAAAAAGCATTCGGAACATTGGCAATTTCAGGAAAAACAATTGTATTTCCATCTTCTTTAAACTGAAAAGTTCCAGTTGTCATAATTGCCATTTTATCTAACCCCAGACGTTTTGTAGAATAGACATATCCTTTGTTTGGTAATAATTTTATTTCCATTTCAACCTCTTTGCAATCTTTCTCATAACAAGGCAAAATTCCTTTGTAAGCTCCTTCGTATTGAATAGATTCTTCGGCAGTTTTTGCTTCAACTTTTACTGAATCTTCTACATTTTCTACATCATTTTTTACAGGTTCTGTTTCGCTTTTACAACTTGACACAACAAAAGCTGCGATTGTAAATGTGGCTAAAATTATTTTTTTCATTTTTTAGAATTTGATTTAAAGGTAAGTAAATTTTGAGCCAAAAAAAATCCTTCCGAATATTTTCAGAAGGATTTGTATAATGTTTTGTAATCTTATTCGATTAGAAAATTTCTTTCGCAGCAAAGTGGAAAGCAGCTTCAATAGCAGCATTTTCGTCAGAATCAGAACCGTGAACAGCGTTAGCATCGATAGATTCAGCGTATTTAGCACGGATTGTACCTTCAGCAGCCTCAGCTGGGTTAGTAGCACCGATTAAAGTACGGAAATCAGCAACTGCGTTGTCTTTTTCTAAAACTGCAGCAACGATTGGTCCAGAAGTCATGAATTCTACTAAATCCTTGAAGAAAGGACGCTCTGCGTGGATAGCGTAAAATGCTTCAGCATCTTGTTTTGCTAACTGAGTCATTTTAGCCGCTTTGATTTTGAAACCAGCGTCAGTAATGTCTTTTAAAATATCTCCGATGTGTCCTTTTGCAACTGCATCAGGCTTAATCATTGTGAATGTAATGTTTGCCATTTTATTGAATTGTATTTATTACTTAATTTTTGAGGTGCAAAATTACAAAAATGATTCGAATGTTTATGTTTTATGATTAAAATTTCTTGTTTTAATAAAATGCATTAATTATTATTCATTTACGATTATTTCAATTCGATAATATTTCTTATTTTTAAAGTAAATCCAAAGTTATGAACACAAATAATCTTTCCACATTTCATCATAAAACGAAACTCAAAAAGGTTGGTGATAAATATTTTCTGCCTTTCGAAATTTGGAATTATTTAGATTTAGGTTTAATGTTTTTACTTATTTTGTTTTTCGCTTATGCATCAAGTGAAATCAATATTATTTTTATTTCAATGATTGTAATTTTTGGAATCCGAATAATAACGACAATTAAAGACAGATTTTTTGTAGAAATTAAAACATCAAAATCGTTGAGTGAGAATATTAATTTAATCAAAGAATTAGCACAGCGTCAACATAATTTTACGCAATCATTGGACGAAGAAGGTTTGTTTCTTTTTGAATATTCGGAACGAAATATTTTTTACAAATACAATTACCGAAGAAGAGATTATATCGAAACAGTTGTGATTTACTGTGAAGACAATTCGATTTGGGTGAACTCTTTTAATCAACGTTATTTCGGAATTTTTAGACGATATAATCTAAAACAATGGATAAAATTGATCCAATTAAAAAGCGAGAATTAATCTCGCTTTTTAATTTTAATATCTTTCGATTAAATCGTTTCCTATTTCGTTGATAGAATCATCAGTTTCTTTTGGGTTTGGTCCCCATTGATTAGAACCTGGTTGACTATCCATAATAAAAAATATTAATAAAATAAGATTTCCTCCAGGTATAAAAGTTAATAAATAGAACCATCCACTTTTTCCTGTGTCATGCAATCTTCTACTTATTAAAGCTAATCTTGGTATAAGAGTTATAAAAAAAAATAAAACTATTATTCCTCCAATAGTATATGAAACTATGTCTGATATATTTATAAATTTAAATAAACAAATGAAAGATATTATAAAAAATATAGTATTAATTAAAGTTGTATACCAAAATTCGCTTCTGCGGGCTCTTCCCGAGAAATTGGCGTAATTGTCAAACATTACTCGTTTGTATATTTCAATCATAGATTAAGTTGTTAAATTATGTTAAAAATATTAAAATAAATTTTATTACGCAACTCTTAATCTGCTTTTAAACGTTTAGTTTTGAACATTTCTGGCTTATAGTTAATAATAAAAACACCAAGAATAATTAGAATAGTAGCGACAATAAACTTTGATGAAATCTGCTCGTCAAGAACTAACCAACCCAAAATAATTGCAATAATCGTATTGAAATAAGAAAGAATAGAAACTTGTATAGGGGAAATTTTGGTCAATGCATAATGAAAAGAGAAAAACGTAATCACAGAACCAAAAACAGCTAAATAAAGCATGGCAGAAATACTTTTTGTACTCCAATTCTCGAAATTATAATTTTTAGTAAAAGCGAATGCAAAAATAATTTGAACAATTCCAGCAAATATAAATTGGTAAAAAAGATTGAGAGAAATATTTTTAGATTGAATATTCATTTTCTTGGTGAAAATAGTTCCTGTTGCCCAACCTGTAATCGCACAAAAAAGTAAAATAATTCCGGTTCTATATTCTGGATTTGCTAATTCTTTAATTCCATCCCAAAAAATAAATATTACGCCGCAAAAACAAAGTAAAACACCTAATAATCCGCGGTAACTAAATTTTTGTAAACCAATAAAAATACTTCCTGAAAAGACTAAAATAGGAGAGGTTGCGCTGATTAATGCAGCTAAACTACTCGATAAATTTTCTTCGGCAACAGTAGTTAATCCATTTGCAGCGATTAACATCAAACTTGAAAATATAAGTTGATAAGACAAATTTTTCCAGCCAATCTATTTTAATTCCTTTTTAGATAGTAAAATAATTAGCATAATTAGTCCTGCCAAAAATTGACGAATTTCAACAACAAACCAACCAGGAATAGTTTCTACAGCTATACGAATTCCGAGGAAAGTTGTTCCCCAAACAATTGCAACTATACTAACGGCAATCAATAATTTGATCTCTTTCAAGATAAAAAAGTTAAAAGTGTTAATTCTAAAATAGAATTATAAAAATAAAAAAAAAGCGACTTGATAAACCAAGTCGCTTTTAAAGTATTATAATAGAGATTTATTATTTAACAAAATCCTCTGCTTGTTTTAGTGCAGCATCTAATCCAGAAACCTCTTTACCACCTGCTGTAGCTAAGAAAGCTTGTCCACCTCCGCCGCCATTGATGTGCTTCGCGATTTCTTTTACAATTTGTCCTGCGTTATAACCTTTTTCATCTACAAGGTTTTTTGCGATAGAAATTGTAATCGATGGTTTTACGGCATCATTCGTACCAACAACGATAAATGCATTTTCGATTTCTTTTGTTAAATCAATTGCATTTTGTTTTGCGGCATTTGTATCTAAATTCGTTTTAACCGCTAAGAAATTAACACCATTAATCTCTTTAATCGCAGCTTTCCAAGTCGCTTTCTCAGCAGCAGCTTGTTGCGCAACAAAAGACTCTAATTGCTTTTTCAATTCTGCATTTTCATCTAATAAATGTTGAACCGCTTTTACCGCATCATTTTTCGTTTTAAGTGCAGCTAAAACATCATTGTAATTTTTCTCAGCATCTTTGTATGCTTCGATTGCTTTGTTTGATGTAATTGCTTCGATACGACGAATACCAGCAGCAGTAGAAGATTCAGATAAAATTCTGAACAAACGAATATCTGCTGTGTTTTTTACGTGCGTACCACCACATAATTCGATTGAAGATCCGAAACGAATGACACGAACTTTATCACCATATTTTTCACCAAATAGAGCCATAGCTCCATCAGCAATAGCTTCGTTGATATCACAATCTCTTTTTTCGATTAATGGTAAAGCTTCTGCAATTTTATCGTTTACTTTTTGCTCAACAATAGCCAATTCTTCATCTGTCATTTTAGAGAAATGAGAAAAGTCAAAACGTAAATAATCGTCTCCAACATACGAACCTTTTTGTTCTACGTGCGTTCCTAAAACTTCGCGTAAAGCTTCGTGCATTAAGTGTGTTGCAGAGTGATTTTTAGTTGTCTCATTACGTTTTTCTGTGTCAACTTTCGCATTGAATGTAGCGTTTACATTTTCTGGTAAAGTTTCAACGAAATGAATTACTAAGTTATTTTCTTTTTTCGTGTCAACAACTTCAATTGTTTCATTCAAAGTAGAAATTGATCCTGTATCACCAATTTGTCCTCCAGATTCTGCATAGAATGGCGTTTGATTGAATACTAATTGGAAAAATTCTCCTTTTTTATTTTTTACTTTTCTGTAACGTGTAATTTTTACTTCAGCTTCTGTGTTATCATAAGCGATAGAGGTTTCGTTTCCTTTATCATCTAAAATAACCCAGTCATCCGTTAATAAAGCAGTTGCTTTTTTCGAACGTTCTTTTTGTTTCGCCATTTCAGCTTCAAAACCAGCTTCGTCAATTGTGAAACCGTGATCTTCTGCTACAATACGAGATAAATCTGCAGGGAAACCAAACGTGTCATATAATTCGAAAATCACATCACCAGGAACAATTTTAGAATCTCCTAATTGCTCAATGATTTGATTTAATCGATTTAATCCTTGTTCAATTGTACGTAAGAAAGATGCTTCTTCTTCACGAATAACGCCAGTTACAATTGTTTCTTGTTTTACTAATTCTGGGAAGAAATCGCCCATTTCAGCTTTCAAGATTGGATATAATTTATAGATAAAAGGCTCTTTAAGACCTAAGAAACGATATCCGTAAGAAATAGCACGACGTAAAATACGACGAATTACATATCCAGCTCCTGTGTTTGATGGTAATTGTCCGTCTGCAATTGCAAAAGAAACTGCACGTAAATGGTCAACTACAACACGAATCGCGATATCTGTTTTTTCTGCTGCGCCATATTTTACACCAGAAATTTCTTCTAATTTTTGAATTGTTGGTTGAAAAACATCTGTATCATAATTTGATGATTTTCCTTGTAAAACCATTGCTAAACGCTCAAATCCCATTCCTGTATCGATGTGTCGCGCTGGTAAAGATTCTAAAGAACCATCAGCTTTACGTTGGTATTGCATAAATACCAAGTTCCAAATTTCGATAACTTGTGGATGATCCATATTAACCAATGTTTTACCATCAACAGCTAAACGATCAGCTTCTGGACGAATATCAACATGAATTTCAGAACATGGTCCACATGGTCCGATATCACCCATTTCCCAGAAATTATCTTTTTTATTTCCGTAAAGAATTCTGTCTTCAGCAATATGTTGTTTCCAAAGTTCTAATGCTTCTTCATCTAATGATGTTCCGTCACCTTTATCACCTTCAAAAACTGTTACATAAATTTGATCTTTAGAGATTCCGTATTTTTCTGTTAGTAATTCCCACGCCCAAGCGATTGCTTCTTTTTTGAAATAATCACCAAAAGACCAGTTTCCTAACATTTCGAACATCGTGTGGTGGTAAGTATCTTTTCCTACATCATCCAAATCATTATGTTTACCAGAAACACGAAGACATTTTTGTGTATCCGCGATACGATTACTTTTTGGAGTTCCGTTTCCTAAAAAATATTCTTTGAATTGTGCCATCCCCGAATTATTGAACATTAATGTCGGATCGTCTTTCAAAACAATCGGCGCAGAGTCTACTATTAAGTGGCCTTTTGTCTCAAAAAAATGCAGAAATTCTTTTCTTATATCTTTGGATTTCATTTAATTAAATTATTTTTATCATTTGATTAACAAGTTTACTCGTACAATATTCGTTACTTTGCAAACGTTTTACAAAGATAATAAAAGGTTGGTTAAGTAATGGAAAATAAAAACTATAAGTATAATTCTGTGAAATTTTTAATGAGTTGGGCGAAGAAAAGAGTCCAAAAAACTCCTAAAACAGCATTATACGTATTACTATTTTTATGTCTATCGACAATATCTGCTGGAATGATTGGTTATCATTTTAATGATTCTGAATACGCATCGAGAGCAGGGAAATTCAAAGACGACAAAAGCAAATTATTGGCTGAGTTGGAAAGAATGGAAAATGAAAATCAGCAATTACATAAAAAATTCAAAGAAGTTGAAGAGGCTTTGACAGAAATCGAAGAAAAAGATCGCAATATTTATCGTACAATTTATGATATGCGTGTCAATGAAAATATCGATTCTGTAAACAAAGAAATTGATAATTATACAGCAGAAGATATCGAAAAATTGATTGATAAAATCGAAATTGAATCAAAATCGTTGGACGAAGTATTTCGTTCTGCTGGTGTAAAAGATGCCAATTTATCATCAATGCCAGTTCTAAAACCTGTTGCAGATAAATATGTAAGTAGATTAGCTTCTGGTTATGGATCTCGTTTTCACCCAATTTTGAAAGTGAATAAAATGCACAAAGGTTTAGATTTTGCAGCTTCTACAGGAACACCAATTTATGCAACTGGAGATGGTTCTGTAAAAGTTTCTGAATTTAATTCGGGTTACGGAAATATGGTGGTCTTGAAACACGGAAATGGTTACGAAAGTTTGTATGCTCACATGTCTCGTGCGAAAGTTCGTAGTGGACAAAAAGTGAAAAGAGGCGATGTAATTGGTTATGTTGGGACGACTGGATTGTCGACAGGAGCGCATTTGCATTACGAAATTCACAAGAATGGAGAACCTGTAGATCCAATTATGTATTTCTACAATGATGTAGATCCAGACGATTTCATTAAAATTTATCAAAACTCTAAAAAATTGTCATTATCTTTGGATTAAACGCTGATAATGAACGTAGACCTGCCTGATAAACTATATTACTCGATTGGCGAAGTCGCCAAAGCCTTTGATGTAAATGCATCGTTGATTCGATTTTGGGAGAAAGAATTTGAAATTATTCAACCCAAAAAGAACAAAAAAGGAAATCGATTATTTACCAAAAATGATATTGATTGTTTCAAGAATATCTATTATTTGGTAAAAATAAAAGGCTATACGTTAGAAGGTGCAAAACAAGCGATTGGTAAAAAAGGAATTGCGACAACAACAGATGAAATAGATGTTGTGAAGCGATTAGAAAATATAAAAGATGAACTCATCAAACTTAAAATGAGTTTTGAGTCGGAAGAAATTTTAGAAAAAGATGAACTGAATTAAGTTCATCTTTTTTGGTTATAAAACTTTTGTTTCAATAAATTTAAAGCCAATTGCAAGTATAAAACTTATAATGATTAGAATCCAGTTTGGTTTTAGTTTAGTTTTTAATTCAAATAGTTTCGAAAAAATTTCAATCACTCTTTCTTTGTCAATAATTAAGATAACAAAGACTAAAACTTGATAAAAAATAGAAGAATTTAGCGCAACAATTTCATAGAAATAATCTTGTAGAATAATATTGATTAAAATTGTAGTTAATAACAAGCATGCAAAAATTCTTGTCCTTCTAAAAAGTAATGTGATTGCACCAATCACTTCAAAAATTCCGATGATTATTGGATACCCTTTGGTAAAACTATAAAAATTCCACATCAATCGATGACCTTCAGAAAGATGATTATTAATGCTGTTATCCATATTTGTGAATTGAGTAGGTTTTACAATTCCATACACAAACATTGATATTGAAACCGTAAATATTGCTGACCAATAAAGTATATAGATTAGTTTTTGTTTCATTTATTTTTTAAAATTATTTAGAATAATCATTACAATTTTTATAATTAATACAATAATAGTGATTGGAAGTAAGAAGAGTAAAATGGAGTATAAACTCCAAAAATCATTTAAAATTTTAAAATATTGTAAAAAAAATAAGCTAATCAAGTAAAGCCAGAATAAAAAAACTAAAATGAGAAGGTTATTTATTTTGAATATTTTTCGTTCAACGAAATAAAAAGTCAAAATAATCAAAAGTGGTATTGCAATAGTATAAACGTAAAACATATTTTAGGTTAATAGTTGGTTATAAGCTACGATGAACTCTTCCAATTGTTGTAAAGTTACTTTATCAATAATTTTTCCTTCCGAATTTACTTTTCCTTTAACACCTTGAATGAGTAAAGTTGTTTCATTATTGAAGTTTGTCATCAACGTTTTCATTATCAATTGCAATTCTTCATGTCCTTTTTCTCCATTTGCAGACGCAGTGATAATTCCTAAAGGTTTTCCATCAAAAATAGTTGTAGAAACGCACCATTCTAATACATTTTTTAATCCACTCGGAATACTAAAAATATATTCGGGCGTACAAATAATTATTCCATCAGCTTTTTCTATTTCAGTTCTAAAACCAAGTATTTCTTGCGGCGTATTTTCGATAGAACGTTCTGGATCAAAATGAGGAAGAGTTTTTAATTCATCAAAAACAGTACATTTGAAATATTGAGATGTAGAAGAAATAAAATTTTCTATGATTTTTTGATTAGATGAATTTTCGCTTGTGCTTCCATTAATGATGAAAATATTTTTCATTTTCGTTGATTTGAACATCTAAAATAGATAATTATTCTTAACTTATCTTAAGAAAATCTTCTGCTAAGATTTCGTAAATTTACAGATTCAAACGAAAACTCAATGTACTTAATATACGATACAGAGACAACTGGTCTTCCGAAAGATTGGAATGCGCCGATTTCTGACTCCGACAACTGGCCGCGTTGTATACAAATCGCTTGGCAATTGCACGATGAAATGGGGCAAATTATTGAACATCAAGATTATTTGGTGCGTCCAGATGGTTTTGATATTCCGTATGATTCTGAACGTATTCACGGAATTTCAACTGATTTAGCAACCGAAAAAGGTGTTCCATTAAAAGAAGTTTTAGATAAATTCAACGAAGCTTTAGGTAAAGCTAAATTTATTGTTGGACAAAATTTAGGTTTCGATATTAACATTATGGGAGCCGAATTTTATCGTCTGAATTATGAAAATAATTTAGCCGAAAAACCTGTTTTGGATACCTGTACCGAGGTGACTGCTGAGTTATTGAAACTTCCTGGAGGTCGTGGAGGTCGTTACAAATTACCAACGTTAACGGAATTGCATCAATATCTTTTTGGTGTTCCGTTTGGCGAAGCGCATAACGCAACTGCCGATGTGGAGGCAACTACGCGTTGTTTTTTCGAGTTGATTCGTAAAGGTATTTTTACAAAAAACGAGTTAGAAGTTGAAGATGAATATTTTGTTCGATTTAATGCAATTAATGAAACAAATATTCAGCCAGTTGGACTAAATCACGTAAATCTTAAAAAAGCTTCACAAGAAATTGCGAAAATTAAAGCCAAAGAAGATGGAGGAGATGAGGTTATTGATATTTCGGAAGAAGTTTTAGCACAATTCGAGAAAGCAAAATTTGCACATTTACATAATCACACACAATTTTCAATTCTTCAATCGACTATTTCTGTAAACGATTTGGTGAGTGCTGCGGCAAAAAATAAAATGACTGCAGTTGCAATTACCGATCATGGAAATATGATGGGAGCTTTTCATTTTAATGCAGAAGTACAAAATCATAATAAAGCTGCAAAAGTAAAGAATGAAGAGTTAATTGCTGACGGAGCAGAACCAACGGAAGTTATCTTAAAACCTATTATTGGTTCCGAATTCTTTGTTTGTGAAAATCATTTAGACAAAACAAAAAAGGATAATGGCTATCAAATTGTAATTTTTGCAAAGAACAAAAATGGTTATCATCATTTAGCAAAAATGGCATCGAAGGCTTATACTGATGGGTTTTACTACGTGCCTCGAATTGATAAAGCGATTATTGAAGAATATAAAGAAGATTTAATTGTTTTGTCTGGAAACTTACAAGGTGAAGTTCCAAACAAAATTTTGAATCTTGGTGAAAAGCAAGCCGAAGAAGCTTTACTTTGGTGGAAAGAGCAGTTTGGTGATGATTTTTACATCGAATTGATGCGCCACGGACAAGAAGATGAAGATCGTGTTAATCAGACTTTGCTTGCGTTTGCGCGTAAACACAATGTAAAAGTTGTTGCGACAAATAATACGTATTATATCAATCAAGACGATTCGAATGCACACGATATTTTGTTGTGTGTGCGCGATGCAGAAAAACAATCAACGCCAATTGGTCGTGGTCGTGGATTCCGTTTTGGTTTGCCAAATCAAGAATATTATTTTAAGTCGGAAGCAGAAATGAAACAATTGTTTCAAGACATTCCCGAAGCAATTATTAATATTCAAGAAATTGTTGATAAAATAGAAGAATACACGCTTTATCGAGATGTATTACTTCCAAAATTTGATATTCCCGAAGAATTTCATCACGCAGAAGATGATGAAGATGGAGGGAAAAGAGGTGAGAATGCTTATTTAAAACATTTAACCTACGAAGGTGCAAAAATTCGTTATCCAGAATTGACAGACGAAATTAAAGAACGTTTGGATTTCGAATTAGCCACAATTGAAAAAACAGGTTATCCTGGTTATTTCTTGATTGTACAAGATTTTATTGCTGCGGCGCGTAAAATGGGCGTATCGGTTGGTCCAGGTCGTGGTTCGGCGGCAGGATCAGCAGTTGCTTATTGTTTATGGATTACCAATTTAGATCCAATTCAGTACGATTTACTTTTTGAGCGATTCCTAAATCCTGATCGTGTATCTATGCCCGATATCGATATCGACTTTGATGACGAAGGTCGATCGTTGGTAATGGATTATGTGATTGATAAATATGGAGCAAATCAAGTAGCGCAAATCATCACTTATGGTACAATGGCGGCGAAATCTTCGATTAAAGATACGGCGCGTGTATTGGATTTACCATTGTTTGATGCGAACCGTGTTGCAGGTTTGATTCCGAATATGAAGTTATCTAAAATCTTCAATTTAGATGAAGCTGCATTAAAAGGAGCCTTAAAACCAGAAGAGTTTGATGCTGTAAGCGAATTAAAACGTTTATCGAATGGAGACGATTTAGCTGCGGAAACTATTCAGCAAGCAAAAATCTTAGAAGGTTCTGTTCGTAACACGGGAATTCACGCGTGTGGGGTAATTATTACGCCAGATGATATTACGAATTTCGTACCTGTAACAACAGCTAAAGATTCAGATTTATATGTAACGCAGTTTGATAACTCGGTTGCAGAAAGTGCCGGATTATTGAAGATGGACTTTTTGGGGTTGAAAACCTTAACCTTGATTAAAGATACCATCAAATTAGTAAAAGCGAGAACAGGAATCGAAATCAATCCGGATGAAATTCCGATTGACGACGAAAAAACATATGAGCTTTTCCAGCGTGGCGAAACGGTTGGGGTTTTCCAATACGAGTCACCCGGAATGCAAAAATACATGAAGGATTTACGTCCGACAGTTTTCGCGGATTTAATTGCCATGAATGCCCTTTATCGTCCTGGGCCTATCGAATATATTCCGTCGTTTGTTCGCCGTAAAAATGGTGAAGAACCAATTCAGTACGATTTGGATGCGATGGAAGAATATTTATCAGAAACCTACGGAATTACGGTTTATCAGGAGCAAGTAATGTTGCTTTCGCAAAAATTAGCAGGTTTCTCGAAAGGTGATGCCGACGTTTTGCGTAAAGCAATGGGGAAAAAGCAAAAAGCTGTCTTGGATAAAATGAAACCAAAATTTGTTGCGCAAGCTTCAGAAAAAGGGCATGATCCTAAGATTTTAGAAAAAGTTTGGACAGACTGGGAAGCCTTTGCATCCTATGCCTTCAATAAATCGCACTCGACGTGTTATGCATGGGTAGCGTATCAAACAGCTTATCTGAAAGCACATTATCCAGCAGAATATATGGCGGCTGTTCTTTCAAATAATATGAATGATATCAAGCAAGTGACCTTCTTTATGGAAGAGTGTAAGCGAATGGGATTGGCGGTTCTTGGACCAGATATCAACGAATCCATTACAAAATTTAATGTAAACGAAAATTACGAGATTCGTTTTGGAATGGGAGCTGTAAAAGGTGTTGGGCAAGCCGCAGTAAACTCGATAATTTCTGAACGTGAAGCAAATGGTCCGTTCAAAGATATATACGACTTTGTTAAACGTGTCGAATTGCGAACAGTGAACAAAAAAACAATCGAAAACTTAGTTTTAGCTGGAGGTTTTGATTCGTTTGAATTTCATCGTGGACGTTATTTTTATATCGAAAATACGACAACTAATTTGGAAAAACTAATCAAATACGGAGCAAATTTTCAAGAGCAAAAAAACTCTGCTCAAACCTCTTTATTTGGCGATTTTGGTGGTGATTCTGTTGTAGAAGATGTGGTTCCGATGTTGCCAGATTGTGAGAAATGGAATATGTTACAACGTTTGTCGAAAGAGAAAGAAGTTGTTGGAATTTATATTTCTTCGCATCCTTTGGATGATTTCAAACATGAGTTGAAAATGGCTTCAAATTGTAGTATTTCTGATATCAATGCGAATGAAGATAATTTTGTCAACAAAGAAGTTTCAATTTGTGGAATGATGTCAAATATTCAACATAGAATTGCCAAAAATGGAAACGAATTTGGTATTTTTACGTTTAGTGATTACACCGATTCGATGGATATCATGGTTTTTGGTAGCGATTATATGAAATATAGACACTTTATGCAGGAAAATATGTTCTTGAATTTGAAATTGAATATCTCGAAAAAAGAATTCAAAGACAAAGAAGGAAATGTAACGCAAGGTCGTGTGTATAAAAACATCACAAATATTTTGTTGTTGAATGAAATTGTTGAAAAACAAGCCGAAAAAATGACGGTGAAGATTGAAGTTCCAGAATTTTCGGAAGAAACATTTAGCAAATTATCAGATATTATGTTCAAATATCAAGGAGATAAATTATTAAAAATTCAATTAATTGATCCAAAAGATTATTTGAATAATTTAGATTTACCAGCAAGTAAAATCAAAATTAACATTTGTCGAGATTTGTTGAAAGAATTAGATGAATTGCAGGAAATTACATTCAAACTGAATTAATTATTCGTTTCATCTATTGAATAATTGATAGATAATATGAACGAAATTTTTCAAGAATAAAATTTTATGTAGATTTGTAAACTTAAGATTAGATAAAAAAAATATAAGATTATGGCATTAGAAGTAACAGACGCATCATTTGCATCAGATATTATAGAGTCAGGAAAACCAGCAATGGTTGATTTTTGGGCTGTTTGGTGTGGTCCTTGTAGAATGGTTGGTCCAGTTGTGGAAGAGCTTGCTACAGAATATCAAGGAAAAGCAGTTATTGGTAAAGTTGATGTAGACACAAACCAAGAAGTTGCAGCAAAATATGGAATTCGCAACATTCCTACAATTTTATTCTTCAAAGACGGAGAAGTAGTAGACAAAGTTGTTGGAGTTGTTCCAAAAGAGCAATTAGTAGAAAAATTAAACGCGATTTTATAATAAATTAAATCGCTGATTTTGAAATAAAAGAATCTCGGATGCAAAATTTCCGAGATTTTTTTTGAAAAAAGTTTAGGTTTTATCAGAAAACCGCCTATATTTGCAATCCGAAATCGATACAGATTTTGATCCGGTAGTTCAGTTGGTTAGAATACTTGCCTGTCACGCAAGTGGTCGCGGGTTCGAGTCCCGTCCGGATCGCAAAAAGTTCGTTCTTTTACACAATATATTTTTTATAATTTCTGATCCGGTAGTTCAGTTGGTTAGAATACTTGCCTGTCACGCAAGTGGTCGCGGGTTCGAGTCCCGTCCGGATCGCAATTTTTTATAAAAATTCATAAAAAATATATCAATTTATAATTTTCTGATCCGGTAGTTCAGTTGGTTAGAATACTTGCCTGTCACGCAAGTGGTCGCGGGTTCGAGTCCCGTCCGGATCGCATCTATTTCTTTTTCTATTTTAGTGCGATCGAAAATTATAAATAAAAAAACAGACTGATCCGGTAGTTCAGTTGGTTAGAATACTTGCCTGTCACGCAAGTGGTCGCGGGTTCGAGTCCCGTCCGGATCGCCAACTTTTATAAGCTTCACTTATTGTGAGGCTTTTTTTTGCTCCAAACTTTTTATTTTTGCATAACGCATAACGCATAACAATGAATCATATTTATTTGGTGAACGCCTTGGTTACAGATGAAACGGGTAGAATGTTAGCTGTCCGAAAAAAGAAATCGAAATTTTTTCAGATGGTTGGTGGAAAACGAGAACAAGATGAAGAATTATTAACCACACTTCGACGCGAATTTTTAGAAGAGATTAATGTTGATATTCTACAGCACGATGTTTCATTTTTAGGGCAACACACTTCTATTGCCGTTAATGAAGTTAATACCGAAGTTTATGCAAATGTATTTCATGTTAAATTAAAATCATTAGAAACGCTTAAAATCGCTTCTGAGATAGAAGAAATGGCGTGGATAACGAAAGAAAACTACAAAGAATTTCAATTGGCTCATTTATTAGAAGAATTCAGTTTACCGATTTGGTTAGAAATGAAATTTTAAGGAAATATTTTGAAATATATTAATGCGATTAAGTTGCATTAATTAAGAAATAATCTATCTTTATTAAAAAAATAAACGATGGAGATAATTATAAAAACAATATTGGTTGGCGTTGGTGCAACAATTGTGATGGATATTTGGGCTTTTATTTTGAAATTATTCAATATTAAATCTTTGGATTATAGATTTGTAGGACGTTGGATTGGACATTTTGCAAATGGAAAGTTTACACATGATAAAATATTTGATTCAAAACCAATTCAAAATGAAATTTTTATCGGTTGGTTGGCGCATTACTTAATCGGAATTACATTTTCTATTTTATTAGTCGTGATTTTTGGGGTAGAATGGTTAAATCATCCGACCGTTTTTCCCGCTTTATTTGTAGGATTGTTTACAATTGTAGCACCTTTTTTTATTATGCAACCAGCATTTGGGCTCGGACTTGCATCTTCCAAACTTCCATCGCCAAATGTAATGCGTTTTCGCAGTTTACTCACACATTTTATTTTCGGTTTTGGCTTATACATTTCTGCATTAATTCTTTCTCTATTCTAAATATTTTTCAAAAAAGTTTGTAACGTTTTTATTTTTTTTCTACTTACTAGTAAACACTAAAATAATTAAACGATGAAATCTATTTGGGAAGCAACAGTTGAAAATAATGTTATCAGAATCGAGAATAATTGGTTTTCTGGCGAAAAACTTTTTGTAAATGACAAATTACAAGATTATCAAATTAACTATTTTTCTGCGCCAATTTTAACGGGGCATTTGAAAAATTCTAAAGATGAAAAGTTAAATATCAAAGTAAATATTTTGCAAGAATTTTTCGGAGTCAATTGTATTTTATTTATCGATGATGAACAAGTTGCGTTGAAAAAAATAAAGTAACGATTTTGGAAGCTAAACAAACTCTTTTTTTAGAATTAATCGATCAGCACAAAGGGATTTTACACAAAATCGCTATGATGTATATGGATAATTCTGAAGATCAAAATGATTTGATACAAGAGATTGTTTTGCAGTTATGGAAATCTTTTGATCGTTTCGAAGGTAAGTCTCAATTTTCGACATGGATGTACCGCGTTTCGTTGAATACGGCGTTAACTTATTTTAGAAAAGAAAAGAGAAAAGCAGATCGTCATACTTTTTTAGAAAATATTGATCAAGTAGATGAGGTGGATTCTGGTGAAAAAGAAACGCAACTCGAATTGTTTTACAAAGCAGTTCATGAATTAAATAAAGTAGAGAAAGCATTGATTTTTCTGTTTTTGGAAGGGCAAAATCACAAGGAAATTAGTATCAACTTGGGAATTTCGGAAGTAAATGCACGTGTGAAATTGAACAGAACGAAAGAAAAAATACAAATCATCATAAAAAAATACGGTTATGAATTTTGATGAATTACAAAAACAATGGGACAATCAATCTTCAGATGAAGTGAAAATTGATCCAAATCTTGAACTTAATCAAGAAGCAAATACCATTATTGATAAAGTAAGAAAAACATTGAAACAAGAATTTTATTTTCAATCATTAGGATTATTGTTTTTATATGCTTTTCCTTTCTTATTTGATGCAAATACGCCAACAATTTGGTGGACATTGTTGTGTATTTCGTTGTCTTTTTTGGTACCGTTTATTTATATTTTCAAGTTTTATAAACGATCTTATCATTTGGAATATAATTCGCTAAAGAACATCAATTGGTTTTATTATAATTACAAATCTGCGATTGATATTTACAGTATTTATTCGTACTTGATTTCTATTTTAGTGTTGATGGTTATTGGTATTTCGTATATCCAGCATCCAAACTCGTTGCAATTTGAATACAAATTTCAGTTTTATCTTTATATTTTTCTTACACTATTTTTCTATGTTTTAATTTGCGTTTTATTATTAAAATGGTGGATTTCTACTTATTATAAAAAGAATCTGGTAGAATTAGAAAATATATTACATCAATTAGAAGAGTAACCAAAAGTTACTCTTTTTTTAATATGGAATATCAAGTACAAACTTAAATTTCATTGGAACATTATTTCGGAGAATTTCTACAGAAATTTGCTGAAATTCATTTTTAATCATGAATTTTTCGATATCATTTAAACTCATTTTATTCACTTGTTTTCCATCCAATTTTGTAAGTATATCATTTGCTTTCAAACCTACTAAATCTGCATTCGATTTTTTACGAACCGCTTCTATTTTATAAACAGGTTTCATTTCAAATTGGTAATTCATCTTTTGTGTTGTAGTACCATTGTCTTTATCAACATCGTTTGTGTTGAATGTCATTCTAACCGATGTTTTTTTTCACTCAAATTGATCGTGAATTATCGTTAATCCGCTTCTATTGTAGTGGAAAGCATC
The DNA here is from genome assembly GCF_002322895.1 of Empedobacter sp. UBA1574. Taxonomy (NCBI): domain Bacteria; kingdom Pseudomonadati; phylum Bacteroidota; class Flavobacteriia; order Flavobacteriales; family Weeksellaceae; genus Empedobacter; species Empedobacter sp. UBA1574. The sequence goes on from NZ_DCOI01000027.1 coordinate 23,230, forward strand.
TTTGAAATTTCGATTCGGTTTATAATAAAACAACTGATTTTTATAATCTAAAATAATTGTAAATCTTCTCAAAATTTCATTGCCGATAGAACCTTTTCGATTATTTTTTAAGTTAAGATATTGGATCGATTCGATGTCTGGAATAGCAATTAAAGGTTGATTAAGTTTATATTTATCTAAGTTTACGGCATCTATAACTCCACGTTTGCCATTAATAGAACCATTAAAACCTTTGCCCAATTCATCCGAAAATACATGTTGTAAAGGTGCTAAATTCTCAATTTGATTTTCGAAAAGCCACAAACCATCACTATTTCCAATGTCTATCAACATTTTTTGATTTGTGTAAGTTGTTTGATGCGTAAAATCAACAGTTGTAAAAGGTTTTATTTCTGGACTTATTTCTAATGGATTTGATTGAAATTTCTTTAATTTTTTAACTTCAAGAATAGATTTATAAATGGTGATTTTTCTTTTTGCATAATCTACTTGAATTGGATAGTTTTTAAAAAATTCAGAACCAATTATTCCATGAACATCAATTCCTAACCGAGAAAAGAGGTTGAAATTCTCGTCTTGTATCACGATAATATCCATATTGTTTGAAGAATAATTTTGACCTAAAACGATTTGATTTTTTGATGAAAAAAATCCTTTTGTATCAGCATTATCTTTTCCTAGACCTTTTAAATTAATTTGGCGAAGATTGTTTTTGTTGATTGTTTTGTCATATTGGCTGAATAAAATAGTTTCTTTAAGTCCAGAATCTACAATGAAATTCATTTGATGACCATTAAATGTAATTGGAACAACAACTAAATTCTTGATAAATTGAAATGAGATAGTTTCTTTATTTACATTTTCAGACAAAGAAAGTTCCTTTTTTTGTGCATGAATTTGTAAAAAAGTAAACACAAAAATTATTGAAAGTAATAATCTAATTTTCATTCAAATTTCAGTTTTTATTAAAATTATGCAAAAAAATGATGTGATAATAAAATTATTCTTAATATCCAAATTGAAACTTTAACATGTTATTGTGTAACCTTTATGAATTTTGAACATCTATATTTTATAAAATTGATAAATGATTTTAAAACCAATAGATGACAAAAATTTACTTCTTTTTTTTATGTTTTATAACGTTTGCAAATGCGCAAGATTATAAAAAAGATACGATAGAATTACACGAAACGATTTTGTATGATAAAAGCAAATTTCGCTTGAAACGTGTTGGTCCAGAAACAAAATCTAAAAGTATTTGCCTTCAATTTTCTACAATAAAAGATAGTGTAAAATGGAATAAACCGATCATAGAAAGTTTTATTCAGGTGAATGCTCCTAAGAAAGATTTTATTGTAAAAGCGATTAATTTTAATTTTTCATATCCTCCAAAAGAAGAAAGTTTTAAATTAAATTTAAAACTATATAAATCGTCTAAAAATACTCCTGTTGATAATGTATTTTTTGAAAAGAATAATATTGAGATTTCTCCAAGTGATATTGTAAATCAATCGTACAAACTTGATTTAACCGATGATAATATTAGTTATAATGATGAATTTTATATAAGTGTTTTGATAACAAAAAGATTGGTTGATGAATTTGTTTGTTTAAGTGGTGTTATTTTGTCGAATGGATTTACAAGAAACTTAACGACAAATGGAGGTTTTGAGAAAAATCCTTTGGGAGCAAAACCATCTGTAAACGCTGATTTATTGATAAAAAGATAAAAGAGCTTTTCAGCTCTTTTATTATCGTGGTGTTCCCCACCCCCAAGGTGCTGGCGGAGTTTCAATTTCTTTTGTCAAGTCAAAATAGACATGGAATGGTGTTTTAGAACCAGCTTTTTGCAAATTGTAACTAAACGTTTTATCATCTAAGGTAATCCACCAAATATTTGTCGAAGCATAATCTATTAACGTTGCAGTTTCTTGATCGGCAGGAAACATCTGAAAATCTTTGAAACCATAATTTGTATTTGTTCCTCCATAAAATGTAATTGTTTCCGAAGTTCCATTTTTGTAACGATGATCGTGTTTTAGCGTGATGATTCCATCTTTTTTAGTCAAAATCCACGTTCTCGAATAATTATCACCAACATTGAACGGAATTTTAATTTCGTTTGTAGAACAACTTTTTACATGCATGGTTAATTTTTTACCTGCAAAATCATCGCGCGTAATATGTTCGGGCAATTTGCCTTCGTAAGCTTTACCGCAATGTTTTTCGAGATTTTTCCAGAATATTTCTGAAGGTTTTTCAGTTTGTGCAAAAAGTGAAGAAAAACCAATTAAAACGAATCCAAGTTGTAAACATTTTTTAATCATAATCAGTAATAAAATTATTCAATAGTGATTTAAAGATAATATTTTAAAAATGATTAAGCATTAGTTTATTAGTTTGAAGAATAAGATTAACAAATTTTAAATGTTCAAAATCAATCATAAAAAATAAAAAAGAAGCGACATTTAATTTAAGAAAAATATTCCTAAAAAATATACAACAAAGGAAGAGCTAAATAAATTGAATAATGAACTTGAATCAATTTCTGGCGTAGAAAATGACTAACAAAAAAGCCCTCGCTTGTTCAGGGCGAGGGCATATAGTTAAGTGCTTTTTTCTTTTTTCAAATAAAAATTTTGAATTAAAATTAATTAATATCTATAATATTCTGGTTTAAATGGTCCTTCAACCGTTACACCAATGTATTCTGCTTGTTCTTGAGATAAAACTTCTAATTCTACTCCTAATTTAGCTAAATGCAATTCTGCAACTTTTTCATCTAAATGCTTAGGTAAAGTATATACTTCATTTTTGTAAGCTGATGAATTTGTCCACAATTCGATTTGAGCTAAAGTTTGGTTAGAGAAAGAGTTTGACATCACAAAAGAAGGGTGTCCTGTTGCACAACCTAAGTTAACTAAACGTCCTTCAGCCAAAATGATGATGTCATTTCCGTTGATGTTGTATTTGTCAACTTGTGGTTTAATTTCTTCTTTCGTGTTTCCGTAGTTTCCGTTTAACCAAGCCATATCGATTTCGTTATCGAAGTGACCAATGTTACACACAACTACTTTGTCTTTCATTTTCTCGAAATGCTCTGCACGTACAATTCCAAAGTTACCAGTAGTCGTAATTACGATATCAGCGTTTGCAACCACTGTATCTAATTTTTTTACTTCGTAACCTTCCATAGATGCTTGTAAAGCACAAATAGGGTCGATTTCTGTTACTGTAACAATTGCTCCAGCACCGCGGAAAGAAGCCGCTGTACCTTTCCCAACATCACCAAATCCACAAACTACAACACGTTTACCAGCGATCATCAAGTCAGTAGCACGTTTGATAGCATCTACTGCAGATTCACGACATCCGTATTTGTTGTCGAATTTAGATTTTGTTACAGAGTCATTTACGTTAATTGCAGGCATAGGCAATGTACCTTTCTCCATTCTTTCGTAAAGACGGTGTACACCCGTAGTTGTTTCTTCTGATAATCCTTTGATCTCAGCAACCAATTCTGGGTAACGATCAATCACCATATTCGTTAAGTCTCCACCATCATCCAAAATCATGTTTAATGGTTTACGATCTTCTCCGAAGAATAATGTTTGCTCGATACACCAATCGAATTCCTCTTCGTTCATCCCTTTCCAAGCATACACAGGAATCCCAGCAGCAGCTATTGCAGCAGCAGCGTGATCTTGTGTAGAGAAAATATTACATGACGACCATGTAACATCAGCTCCTAAAGCAACCAACGTTTCGATTAATACTGCAGTTTGGATTGTCATGTGTAGACAACCTGCAATGCGAGCACCTTTCAAAGGTTGAGCAGCTTTGTACTCTTCACGGATAGCCATCAACCCAGGCATTTCTGCCTCAGCCAACGTAATTTCCTTTCTTCCCCACTCAGCTAAAGAAATATCTTTAACTTTGTATGGAATGTATTGCGTTTTTGTATCCATCAATTGATATATTTAACTAACTTTTTTTTTAAGTTTATAAGGAACAAATTTACAAACAAATTTCGATTAATAAAATGCCCGTTATCGATTATATTAACGATTTTAAACATACCCGCATTATTACGTGGAATGTAACAGAATCGAATGAAGAATTATTAGAATATCTTCATTTAGAGGACTATAGAATAGAAAAATATAATAATCTTCGACCTAAACAGGCCAGAGAATATCTTGGTTTGCGCGCTTGTCTAAAGAAATTGGACTTGGATTATGATGTAAATTATGACGAAAGAGGAAAACCTTTTTTACCTACAAATAAAGAAATTTCCATCACACATTCCTATGGATTAGTTTCTGTTGGCGTGAGCGAATATAATATTGGGATAGATATTGAATTGTCTCGACCAAGAAAAATTTTGAACATCAAACATAAATTTGCCCGTCCAGATGAAATAGCTTGGATACCTCAAGAACATGAAACTGAATATTTGCATGTAATTTGGGGAATGAAAGAAGGTTTGTACAAATTGAATGGTGGAAATCTTTGGAATTTTCTGAATCATTATCGTGCAGAAGAATTTGAATTAATAGAAAATAAACAATTTATTTGTTGGATTTCGGATGATGTAAAATCTCGAAAATATCATGCATTCTATAAAATGATTGGTGAATATTATTTGGTTTGGGTGTTGGATTATGAATAAGTCGAAGTTTAAAATTAGAATTACGAATTTAGATTTTTGATTTAGAATGAATTATTTTTAACTCACAACTCACAACTCACAACTCACAACTCACAACTCACAACTTAAGAATGAACGATTTTATTGATTATATCCTTGCGCCTTACAAAACCTATTCTACGTTGAATATCTTGCTCGAAACGATAGCAACTTTTTTCGGAATTATTTCAGTTTATTGTACCTACAAACGCAATATTTGGGTTTATCCAACTACAATTATTTCAACATTTATTTTCATTTATTTATTTTTTAATTGGGGATTATATGGTGAAACAATTATTAATGTTTACTATACTTCAATGGCGATTTATGGTTGGATTTTGTGGCAAAAAAATCTCGAAGCAGATCATAAACATGTCGATGTTTCGTGGGCAACGAAGAAAGAATATCTGTACGCAACTTTACTTTTCGCGTTGAGTTTTATCTTTATTTTGACGATTTATTATTTTCGTCCAGTTATTCAAAATGGTTTTGATTTCAGTTTTATAAACCAATGTAAATTACATTATTCCAAAATTGATTTTGTAGACGCTTCGACGACCGCTATCTTTTTGATTGGAATGTGGATGATGGCGAGACGAAAAATTGATAACTGGTATTTCTGGATTATCGGCGATTTAATCATGATTCCATTAATGATTTACAAAGGAGCAGTTATCACTTCTGTGCAATATATTGTCTTATTGATTTTATCATTTATCGGATTAATCGATTGGATAAAATCAGTAAAAAACTCCCAAAAAATAGTGAGCTAAGAAATAATTTAAAATTAGTATTTTAGCCTTATAAATTGAATTTGAAAAACCTATAAAAATTACGAATATGGAAAATCAACACGTATATCAACAAAACCAATTGGTTGCAGAGGCAACGAGCGTAGAAAGGGCAAATTTCTATAAACATACTTACGGACACGTTGCTGGAGGAGTTTTGGTATTTGTTTTAATCGAATCTTTGATGTTAAAATCAGAAGCATTAGTAAGCTTCATGTTGAGTTTAACTTCTGGATATCTTTGGCTTATTTTATTAGCAGGTTTCATGGGAATTACATGGGTTGCTCAAAAAATGGCGTACGGATCGATTTCAAAATCTAAACAATATTTAGGCTACTTTTTATATATAGTTGCAGAAGCTTTAATTTTTGTACCAATGCTTTACATCACATTGTATTATGGCGGAACTTATGTGATAAAACAAGCAGCTGTAGTAACAGGCGGATTATTTGTAGGATTGTCAGCTATTGTATTTTTAACAAAAGCAGATTTCTCTATTTTACGAGGAGCATTAACTATAGGATTTTTCTTAGCAATTGGATTGATTATTGCAGGGATGTTATTCGGGTTCGATCTAGGATTATGGTTCTCAGTTGGAATGTGCGCCTTAGCTGGTGGAGCAATTTTGTACAACACTCACCAATTAAAATATGAGTTCGGAACACAACAGTATGTTGCAGCGGCATTGTCGTTATTTGCTTCATTAATGTTATTGTTTTGGTATATTTCGAGAATTTTTATGAGTAGAGATTAATCATGAAGAAACAATAAATTTGTATATTGAACCGTAGCATTTTTGTTGCGGTTTTTTTATTTAAGATACTATGACAGATAAAGAAAAAGAAGACGATAGAATACAATCTCCGTTTCGACCAAAAGATTGGAATGAGATTAGAATAAATGATTCTTGGGCGTTGTTCAAGATTATGGCAGAGTTTGTAAATGGTTACGAAGTAATGTCTAAAATAGGACCTTGCGTGTCTATTTTTGGTTCGGCACGTACTTCTCCAGATCATCCATATTATGCATTAGCAGAGGACATTGCGTATCGATTAACGCAAATAGGTTTTGGTGTAATTACTGGTGGAGGTCCGGCAATTATGGAAGCTGCAAACAAAGGAGCGCAAAAGGGTGGAGGAACTTCTGTTGGATTGGGAATTACATTGCCTTTCGAAACAGACTTGAACAAATATATCGACCGTGAATATGAAATTAATTTCGATTATTTCTTTGCACGAAAAGTAATGTTTGTGAAATATTCACAAGGATTTATCGGAATGCCAGGAGGTTTTGGGACGTTAGACGAATTATTTGAGTCGATGACATTGGTACAAACGAAGAAAACAGGACGTTTCCCAATTGTGTTAGTTGGAACTGAATATTGGTCAGGTTTAATTGATTGGATCAAAGAAACAGTTTTGAGAGAAGGTTATATTTCTGAGAAAGATTTGGATCTTTTCCGTTTGGTTGATACAGCAGAAGAAGCAGTTGCTCACATCGAGAATTTCTACGAAAAATATAATATTAAGCTTAATTTTTAAGCAACAAAAAACCTCATCATTTGATGAGGTTTTTTTATATTTTTATGATTGAATTTATTTTAAATCAACTACTTCAAAAAACATATCTTGGTAATCATCAGCTTCATAAAAAATACCAACTTTATTTTTTGATATATTCGTTAAAACGGAATAAGCCGAAGAATTTGGTTCAATAGTTTTGATAAAATTCCATGTTTTCGCTTGATCTTTACTTACTTTCAATCCCAGATTTTGACGATCTTTTGAATCATGCAAATTACTAAACACAATATTTTTTCCTAAAACTAATGTCGATGCATTACAAATTGGATCAATTAATTGTTCTTCCATTTTAGAAACCCACGTTTTTCCTTGATCTTTTGAGATAAATATTTTACGGAAACCAGCATTTTGAACGCGCGCATTTAACATCCAATCTTTGTTCGGAAGTTGTACAATATTTGTTTCGTCTGCTTTATCTGCAACACTCGAAATTCGTTCCCACGTTTTTCCATGATCTTTACTTCCGAATACGTAAACACCGTCTTTCAATCGAACCAATGTATTCAAAATCCAACCTTCTTTTGTGTATGCGCCACGACCAGAAGTAATGAATTTAAAATCTTTTTTCCATTCCGTTGGCGTAATTTGGTCTGTAATATCAACAGGTTTTGACCACGTTTCTCCATTGTCAGCACTTTTTACAAAATGTAATCGAAATTCATTTTTCGCAATTTTTTTGATTCATGTAATTGTAAAAAAGATAAATTTCTTTTGTCTTTTCATTCAAAACCATCGATACATCAGAAGCAGATTCTTGATCTGGAAAATCGATAACTCGCTTGATTGCTGACCATGTTTTTCCCTTGTCATCACTTTTCCTAATCACAATATTGATATTAGGATTGTAAAGTAAATCGCCACAATTTGGAACACGCTCGTCGATTGCCGCAATCAATATTCCTTTTGCTGATGTAATGATACTCTGAATGCGATAACATTTGACATCCGATTGATTTTTGATTGTAAATAAAACTTGTTTGTTGGTTTGGGCAAATCCCAGCGTATAAGCGAAGGAAAAAATGGCAAGTAGAATTTTTCTTTTTTGTCATGGTGTAAATTAACCGACAAGTTATTGATTTTTCAACGATTTGTGAAAATGAAAAGCCATCAAAACGAATTTTAATGGCTTTTTTTAAAATTAATTTTTAATCAGTTTCGCCGACGATTTTCGATTTTTAGCTTCAATGTCAAGAATGTAAATACCTTTTGGTAATTCTTTGATGTTAAATTGATGTATTGCTGAAAATTTTCCTGAAAATTCTTTGACCAACTTTCCTGATAAATCATAAATTTTTACTTTTTCTGAATTAATATTTAATGAAAAAGAGGAAGAAACTGGATTTGGAGTTACAGAGATTTTTTCTGAATTAACCTCAATATTATCTGTTGATAAATTTGCTTTTGCATTCCCGAAAATTCTAAATTCACCTGGATTTAGATTAACTGTAAATGATGAATTTGTATTGGTGACATTCAGCGTTGTTTCGTCCATCAAATTGTACCAATTTCCTGTAAATGGAAAAAGTGGCGCAATTGCTTGAGTGCTTGTTGTGAAGTTTGCAATAACAATTACCTCATATAAATCAGACGACGATAATAAATTATTTGTAATCTGAATACGCGGTTTTAAATCTCCAGATGTAATTGTATAATTATCAGTTTCGAAAACTTTGTTGTTTAATTTAAGACCAATAATTTTTGACCAAACTTCATAAACAGATTTTCTATCGGCATTTGTTAAGTAACCAATTTCGCTTGGAATAGGTTTTGGATTGGTGCGACATCCGTCATTATTTGTTCCATCTTCGCAATGATTGATCGAATAATCATATCCTAATTCTCCAAATTGCCACAACATTTTAGGACCAGGAATCGTAAATAGAACGGCACCTAAAGCTTTTTGTCTTTCTAAAGAAGTTTTTAAATCTTTTACATTATAAGTTCCTGATGATGCACCATATTGTAAATTCTTGTACATCATTCTTTCTTCATCATGACTTTCTGCGTAGGCAACCAAATGTTTTTTCGTAAAACCTTTTACAGTATGCTTCAACCAATCAAAGTTACTATCCGAAGCATATCCCATTGTATTTTGATTAAAATTATTAGTCGCTTTACCCCAAAGCATAATTCCTTTACCTTCGTTAATGCGATAATTCGCCCATTCTGTTTCCTCTTGTGCTGAACCATTATTTCCTAAATGTTCAAAAATGATGTAGGAATTCGGATCAATTGTCCATTGCATATCTGCATATTTTTTTAAAATTGCTACACGATCAGCCTGATATCCGTTTGTACAAGTTTCATCAGAAGGTGTACAATTTTGTGTAAATCCTTTTGTTAAATCCCATCTAAATCCATCAATTTTGAACTCTTCAATCCAATGTTTTAATGTACGTTGTACATAATTTTGAGTTGGTGTTAATTGATGATTTAAATCGTATCCAACATTGTAACTATGTTTTGAGGTTTGATTAACATAAGGATTTGTAGTAGTTGGTTCTCCAAAACCATCATTGTCGGGATCATTCATCCACATTCTAACCAACGGAGATCGACCATAAACATGATTTAAAGCAACATCTAAAATGATTGAAATTCCATTTTGATGACACAAATCGATGAACTCTTTCATTTTATCTGCTGGTCCATAAGCTTTATCCAAAGCAAGATGATAAGCTGTATTATAACCCCAAGAAATATTTCCTTCAAACTCCATTACGGGCATAACTTCGATTGCGTTGATGTTTAATTTTTTGAAATAATCAAAATCATCAATTAAAGATTGCCATGTTTTTGTCGAATTGAAATCACGAATTAATAATTCGTAAATCATCAAATTCTCTTTATTTGGGCGATTGAAATTTGAAACTTTCCAATTGTATTTTGCTTGATTTGTTTGTAAAACCGAAACTTCAAATTGTTGTCCAGTAGGATATACAGGCATATTTGGGTAAGTTGCTGCGGTAATATACGGATCATCATAAGGCGATAAAACTAAAGTCGAATAAGGATCTGCAGTTTTGATTCCATCACTTGTTCGATATTGAAACGTATAGATTTCACTTGCTTTAAGATTAGATAATTCAATCCAATATAAATCCTTGTTAGTTGTATCTCGATTCATCACATATTGATCAGAAAGTTGCCAATTATTGAAACTTCCGATTACATGAATGAACTCTTTTTGTGGAGCGTATAAAACCAAATATGCTTTTGTAAAATCATTATTCAAATAATTAATTCCTTCATGTAAATTAGATGGAATGGCTACATCTTTAACCGTTGGTTTGATATTAATTGTAAAAGATTTGCTTATTGTTTGACCATTAAAAGTTGCATTTAATGTATAATTCTGATTTTGTAAAATGGTATAATTTTTATCAAAAGAAGTTGAATTATTTAATGCATCAATTTGAGTTCCGTTAGCAGATAATGTCCAATTAGCAGATTTTGTAGCTATCGCTTTGATGTTAAAACTTGATCCTGAAGAAACATTTGTAATTGAATTTTCGAGCGGATTAGTTAAAGTAACTTTGAAAGAACCTACCGAAATAGAAAGATCCGTAGTTTGTTGTTTTCCATCTGCACTTCTAAAAACAACATCTATTGCTGTAATATTTTTAGAAGTATCAACTCCATAGAATTGATAAATAGATGTAGGGATTTCTAATTTGTAGGTTGATCCAGAAACGAAAGTTAATTTGGGTTGAGTGGTATTATTTCCCCAACTTTCAATTATATTTTCCCATTGTTTTCCATCAATAGTTACGCCTGTATGCGCATAAATATCTCCTGAATAATTGGCAAGACCTGTTCCTGTTTTATCGAAGTTTATTACAACTGCTTGGTTTGCTTCGGGTGGTGAAGGAGTTGTTGTAATTTGTGCTTTGGTAAAAGATATTACCATTAAAAGCATTAAAATAGATAGAATGTTTTTCATGTTTTGTGTAGTTTTAGAAAAAAGCCATTAAAAAACGTAATTGAATTTTAATGGCTTTTAAAAAATTATTTGTTGATGAGAAAAAATTTTATTGAGCTTCTACTGTATAAGTTTTCTTGTTGAAATTAGCTGTGATTTTATATTTCCCAGCTTTTATTTTGATGTTAGTACCGTCTTTGTCTGTTAATTCTCCTGCATTACTTGTACCACCAAAATTTGTTCCCCAATCATTATTTAAACGGAATTTAAATTCTCCATCTTTTAATGTTGTAGTAATAGTCCAAGCATCTAAAGTACCATCATAAGACAATTTTTGGTCTGGACCATCCCATCCGTTTGCTGTAGCGTCACCTACTAATCCCCAAGAATAATTATCTAATTTATAAGTTAGATTTGTTAAGTCCATAGTTATCTTGTAAGTACCGGCATCTACTGCGATGTTTTTACCTCCTTTTTCAAGTTTTCCATTAGATCCACCATAATCTAACTCCCATTTGTTGTCTTGACGGAATTTGATTTCACCAGCTTTTAAATCTGTATACGCTACAAATACATTTGTAACATCAGTTTTCCAAAATTGAACATCTGGCCCGTCCCAACCGTTAGGAGTAGCAGAACCAACAACACCCCAATTTGTAGATAAATCTGTTGGATATGGCGTTATTTTTAATATATTGACATTAGAAATTAACTGTTGAGAACCAGGAGTACCAACTGTAGAGACAATACGATATTCTATTTCTCCTTCTTTAAAAGGTTCTAATCCTAAAGCAATAACTGCTAAATTCAATTCTTTTACGGTAACATCAGCTGTTAATGTTGAAGTTGAAGTAAGAACTTGATGATTTTCAAAATTATCTCCTTTTACATCAATTTGTAATTCATATTTAGGAGGAGTATTTGTTCCATAATTTGCGGCACTCCAATTAAATGTCATTGCTGTATTTGCAGCATTTTCTTCTAATAATTCAATTGTTGATGAAGCAGGTGTTTCTACTTTCGGTGCAACAAAATTTGAGGGATCTAATTTGATGATATCTTCATCATCGTTACATGCGCTTAAGGCAAAAATACTCGCACAAGCTAACGAAATATATTTTATAAAATTTTTCATCTTAATAACCTGGGTTTTGAGTTAAGTTTGGATTAATGACAATAATATTGTTTGGAATTGGGAAGATAGCTTTTGTAGCATCTACAGAAGTTCCGTTTTGAACGCCTCCTTTCCAAGGCCAATTGTAATTATTTGTATATCTACTGAAACGAATTAAATCCGTTCTACGCGTTCCTTCCCAGTACAACTCTCTTGATCTTTCTGCTAAAATGAAATCTAAGTTTAATTGTCCGTCAGTAATATTACCTGATGTATTTCCGTATGCACGAGTTCTTAATTCGTTGATTAAGCTCAATGCAGTTGCACGATCACCACCAGTTCCTCCACGTAAAACAGCTTCGGCATAGTTTAAATAAACTTCTGCTAAACGAATTATAGGAACATCTGTGTCAACATATTCTCCTGTTGCGTCGTTTGCACTTTTTCCGTCTGAACGTTTATTTGACCATTTGTAAACAGCATAACCTTCTCCAAATGTACCTATGTTGTTAATTTCAAATGTTTGTCCATCTGTAAAGAACATCGCACGTTTATCTTTCCATGCAGTTGGATTTCCGTTACTGTCTTTCGTTGTTACAGCATCTGTAAATTGATTCACCAATGCTTTTGTAGAACGAGGACCTCCCCATCCACCATTTACACCATAATCAGCAGCTGTCATTTTTCCACCAATTGCAGCTTTTACTAAGAAAGTAGAACCTCCATATGTACGAGAATTATTTCCGTCAAAATTTAAAACGAAAATAGCTTCGTTCTGCGCGCCATTCGTATTGTTATCAGCTAAAAATAATTCGTCATAAGCAGAACCATTTTTATTTCCATCAGTTATGTTAAGCGTATATCCAGCTTGCATAGCCAATTTAGAATAAGTGATGGCTTCTGTATATTTTGCTTCACCAATCCAAGTTTCTGCATTTAGATATAAACGAGATAATAATGCTTCGGCAGCTGCTTTGTCTACACGTCCGTATTCGTTTGTACGACCAGCTTTTAATTCAGCTTCGATAGCTTTTAGTTCGCTTTCAACGAAAGTGAAAATCTCTTTACGATTGCTTTGTTTCGGTAATTCAGAAGAAACTTCTGTTACTAACGGAACATTCGCATATAAATCCATTAAGCTATAATAAGCATATGCTCTAATGAAACGCGCTTCAGCTACATATTCTTTCACTTCTGGAGTTGTGCTTGATAAAGCTTCAGCGTTTGCAATAAATGAATTAGAGAAAGAAACGGTTTGTGCTAAACGATAATACATCGCTTCAACAAAACTGTTACTTGCTCCCCAAGAAATCTCATGCAAGTTTGGTAAACCTGGATCTCCCCAGCCAACAATAGATTCGTCTGTTGTTAATACATTTAAGTTGAACATTAAACGAGTATATTGAGAAGCACCTTCGTCAATACCTTGAATATCTCCACTTCCCGCTGGACCTTTTTGTCCAGTAAGTGCTAAAGAAGAATATACTTTTGCTAAAGCAGATTTTGCAGTAGCAACATCTTTGAATACATCAAATTGTGTATAAGTATCTGGATCATTTGGCATTAAATCTAAATCATCATGACATGAAGAAACAGAGAAAGCCAATGCCGCAGCTAAAATATATGTTGAAATTTTAATCTTTTTCATTGTAGTTTTCTTAGAAATTAACATTTAAACCAAATACATACGTTCTCGGTCTTGGATAAAAACTATTATCAATTCCGCGGTAAATTTCAGGATCTAAACCACTGTAATTTGTGAATACAGCTACGTTTTGAACCGCTCCATAAAGACGAATATCTAATCCTTTGATTGCTTGTTTTAGGTTGTAACCTAATGTAATGTTATCAATACGGAAGAAAGATGCATCTTCTATAAAGTGGTCACTTAACAAATTAGTTTCTGTGATACTTGTGAAACCTGTGTTGTAGTAGCTTGAAAGCACATTAGATAAATAGTTTTGACCATTTCCTGTCGCTTTTTTGCTGTAACCTTTAGACGAAGCCATGTTATTGTAAGCATAGTTTCCGATATTAGCACGAGCAGTTGCACTTAAATCCCAATTTTTGTAACGGAAGAATGTATTGAATCCCATTGTTACTTTTGCGAAAGGACTTTTGTGAATATAACGGTCTTTTTCGTTGATGATTCCGTCGTTGTTCAAATCTTCGTAAGCTCCTTCGATAGGCTTTCCGTTTGCATCATAAATTTGTTTGTATACGTAGAAACTAAATGGTTCTTCTCCTTCACGTTGAATTTGAATATTGTTACCAGTTCCTCCATCGATACCACCTGTTATATTATCAGTAGGTAAGTTGACAATTTTATTATCATTAAAAGCGATGTTGTATCCAAAAGACCAATCAAAATCTTTTGTTTTTACGATATCAGCATTGATGCTAAATTCGATTCCTTTATTTTCCATATCACCGATATTTTTATCGATCATATTTCCAAAGTTTGTAAATGGATCTACATAAACACTCGCAATTAAATCACTTGTTTTTTTCTTGTAAACGTCTAATGTACCATAGATTCTATTTTTGAATAAAGAGTAATCAATACCAGCATTTAATGTACTAGAAATTTCCCATTTTAAATCACCATTAAATGGTTGAGGACGATAAGTTTGATAGAATGTTGAACCAAATTGATAATAAGCAGTTGATTCTGATCCTTGATAACGCGTTAAGAATTGGAAGTTTCCTAATCCGTTCACATTACCAACTTTACCATATCCAACACGTAATTTCAAATCATTTACAACAGAACTTCCTTTCAAGAATTCTTCTTTAGAGATATTCCATGCAATAGCTGCAGAAGGGAAATAACCCCATTGGTTGTCATGGCTTAATTTTGATGAAGCATCTGCACGCATAGTAGCTGTTAAGATGTAACGATTATCAAAATTATAGTTTAAACGTCCGAAGTATGATAGTAAAGAATAGTGATCACGGTCTACGAATGTAAATTGATCAGAACCTTGTTGTTCTAATTCACTATCGTAATTGGTGTTGTATGTATTAAAGTATTGATAACTGTAACCTCCAACAACAGTTAATCCGTGTTGTCCAAAATCTTTGTTGAATGTTAAATATGCATCAAATAATTTGTTGTAGAATTGTGCGCTAAATGTTGTTTTAGAACCATCCCATGTCAAAGAAGAGTTTGGCATATTTGCAGTTGTTACATTACGTCCATTCGCATTAGAAATATCATAACCTACATTAACTGTTGCAGTAACAGATGGTAAGAAATGTAATTTATAATCCATTTTTGCATTTCCTACAAAACGACGAACTTCTGATGTATCTCTGTTTTCGTTGATTAATGCAACTGGGTTAGTTGGCGCTAAATTGTGTTTAACAGATCCGTCCATCCAAGTGTGGTAACCTCCAAATATATTTGCTCCAGAATAAACTGGTTGAGTTGGATCATACTCTAAAGCAGCTCCAATTGCACCTCTGTTTGCAAATTGATTTTCGATATAAGAACCTCGAGCATTCAATTCAAATTTTAAGTGATCATCTAAGAAAGATGGACTTAAGTTCATAGAAGCTGTTGTACGATTGATGTTATCTCCTTTCAAAATACCATCTTGATCTGTGTTAGAAATAGAAAAACGAGACGGCATTTTACCTCCAATATTTCCTGTTGCACTAAAGTTGTGATCAAAACCTACAGCTGTTCTATAAATTTCTTTTTGCCAATCTGTATTTGCGTTACCTAAACGAGAAATTTCGTCAGCTGTTCCTACAGATTTTACCAATTCACGGAATTGATCTGCATTCATTACATCAATATAACCTTCTGGTTGATAAATTGATGTAATTGAATTATAATTAAAACGGAATTTTTTTCCTTTTCCTTTTTTAGTTGTAACCATTACAACCCCATTCGCAGCACGAGAACCATAAATGGCAGTTGCAGAAGCATCTTTCAAAATAGTCATCGTTTCGATGTCGTTAGGATTTAAGAAATCCAAAGGATTTCGAGAACCTCCAATATTTACTTCAGATAAAGGAACACCATCAACTACATATAATGGTTGAGAGTTTAATGATAACGAACTATTACCACGAATGATAATGTTTTGACCGTCACCAGGAGCTCCACCAGCAGATGTTACCACAACACCAGCGATTTTCCCTGTCATTAATTCTTGCGCAGAAGTGATTGATCCTTTGTTGAAATCTTCTGAATTTAATTGATTTACAGAACCTGTGACATCTTCTTTTTTAGCTGTACCATATCCAATTACAACTACTTCTTTCAAGTTTTCTGTCGTTTTAGACATACGAAGTTGTAATTGCGTTTGTCCCGCAAAAGTTATTTCTTGATCGTCATAACCAAAAAAACTGATAACAATTATATCACCATCGTTCGCTTCTAATGTAAAATTTCCTTTTTCATCAGAAACTGTCGATTCTCCTGTTGTAATGTTCGAAACATCTGCACCAGCTAAAACCGTGTTATTAGCGCTATCTTGTACTGTTCCTTTTATCGCAGTTTGTGCAGATAAAATAGCAGGGCTTGATAAAACTAATGCTAGAAGAGATTGTTTTAAAATCCTCATATATTTTTTGTTTTGTTTCGTTAATTATTAATTTATATTTTTACTTCTCATTACCAAATATAAGTTGTTTAATTGATTGATTGTGTATGTAATACACTAACTAGTTAAACGAAAACGTTTTCGTGTTAATAAATAATTAAATTAATTGTTATAGCATGTTAATTTTTAATAAAAAAGACGGAAATTAGTAGAATAAGATTGATGGTTAAGGTAGAAAGAAGATTATGAAAAAGAATTTGACATTAAAACAGATTGCAAAAGAGTTAGATGTTTCGATATCAACGGTTTCTAAGGCGTTGAAAAATAGCGAAGAGATTAGTGCTGTAACGAAACAAAAGATTCAGGCATTTGCAAAATTATACAACTACAAACCGAATAATATAGCATTAAGTCTAAAGAATCGTAAAACGAAAACCATTGCCGTGATTATTCCCGAAATCGTTCACGATTTTTTTGCGATGGTAATTAGTGGAATCGAAAATTTAGCCAATCAATATGGTTATAATGTCTTAATATGTTTGTCAAATGAATCGTACGAACGTGAAGTGATTAATATGGAGATGCTTGCAGCGGGTAGTATAGACGGATTTGTGATTTCTCTTTCGAAAGAAACTCAAGCCAAAAAAGATTATCATCATATCAAAGAAATCATCAACCAAGGAATGCCAGTTGTGATGTTCGACCGTGTAACGCGTGAGGTTTATACTGATAAAGTGATTATTGATGATGTACTTGCGACACAAGAAGCAATTCAGTATTTTATAAGTAAAGAACGCAAGAAAATCGGTTTTATCACAACGCCAGATTATATAAGTGTTGGACGCTTAAGAACCGAAGGATATAAAAGAACATTAGAAGCGAATGGAATTGCAGTTGACGAAAACTTGATTTTGCGTGTAGAAGACGAGAGTCAGTTGGACACTATGATTGATGAGTTTTTCGAAAAAAATAAATTTGACGCAGTAATGGCAGTAAATGAATTATATGCCGTAAAAGTGTTGAGAGCAGCACTGAAAAAAGGAATCAAAGTGCCAGAAGAATTACATTTAATAGCTTTTACAGATGGTGTAATTTCCAAGAACTCAATTCCAAGCATTTCTACAGTCAAACAAAATGCATTCAAAATGGGTGAGATTGCAGCGCGTTTATTGATTCAAAAATTAGAGTCAGAAAACGAGCATGAGCATTACATTACCGAAGTTGTCGGAACAGAATTATTACACAGAGAAACTACAACGATTTAGTAAGTTTTTTTTGGTTAAATAATTGTTACAGTTGCAATAATCCCAAAAAAAAGTTTTAACATTGTAAACAAATCAAAACATATTTTTACTTCTCAAATTACAAAAATATAGTTTTGATAAGCATAAAACGCTTATCGTAAAATACATAAAAAAATTACGATAATGAGAAAGCGTAGATTAGGATTTCTTGAAATCTGGAATTTAAGTTTCGGATATCTAGGAGTTCAAATGGGTTTCGCCTTGCAAAACGCAAATGCGAGCCGTATTCTAAGTTCATTTGGTGCCGATGTGCACGAATTGTCTTGGTTTTGGATTGTTGCACCGCTAATGGGATTGATTGTTCAACCTATTATTGGTCATTATTCAGATAATACTTGGTCTAAATTTGGACGAAGAAAACCATACTTTTTAGTAGGAGCTTTATTGGCTTCTTTCGGATTAATCTTAATGCCACAAGCAGGTGCATTTACGGCATTGATGCCTGCATTATGGATGGGTGCTGGATTCTTGATGATAATGGATGCTTCATTCAATATCGCGATGGAACCGATGCGTGCATTTGTAGCAGATATGTTGCCTTCGGATCAACGTACATTAGGATATTCAATTCAAACTGTAATTATTGGTTTAGGAGCTGTTGTCGGTTCGTGGTTGCCTTATATTTTGAGCAACTGGTTTGGTGTTTCAAGTATTGCAGCGGAAGGAGAAGTTCCGTTTCACTTAATTTTATCATTCATTATTGGAGCAATTGCAATTATTGTAACCGTTTTAATTACCATTTTTACAACAAAAGAATATTCGCCAGAAGAATTAGACGCTTTCGAAAAAGCAGAAGGTAGAGAACCAATTGTTGAAGAAAAAGCAAGCTTAACACAGATTTTTACCGATTTTGGGAATATGCCAAAAACGATGAAACAATTAGGTTTGGTACAGTTCTTTACGTGGTTTGCATTATTCGGTATGTGGGTATTTGCTACGCCTGCAATCGCTCATCATGTGTACGGTTTGTCTTTGAGTGATACACATTCAGAAACGTACCAAAAAGCAGGGGATTGGGTTGGAATTATCTTCGGAGTTTACAACGGAATTTCTGCAATATTCGCCTTCTTTTTACCAGCAATAGCCTTAAAATTTGGTCGAAAAACAACACATGCTATTTCATTAATTTGTGGAGGATTAGGATTAATTTCAATCTATTTTATTCACGATCCAAAATTACTAATCCTTTCCATGATCGGAGTAGGAATCGCTTGGGCAAGTATCTTATCGATGCCTTATGCAATTTTAGCGGGAGCAATTCCAGCGAAAAAAATGGGTGTTTACATGGGAATTTTCAATTTCTTCATTTGTATGCCTCAAATCGTCAACGCATTGTTAGGCGGTCCAATTGTAAAATATTTATATCACGATAATCCAATTTTCGCCATTGTTACCAGCGGTGTTGCGCTAATTATTGCAGCACTTTTTGTAACGCGCGTAAAAGATGTGGATGAACCAATCAAAGCATAATCATTTTGAAAACTAAAGCATTTATTTTTGATTTAGATGGTGTCATCGTCGACACTGCAAAGTACCATTATTTAGCATGGAAAAAATTAGCGAATAATCTAAACATCGATTTTACGCACGAACATAACGAATTATTGAAAGGTGTTTCTCGTGTGCGATCATTAGAAATTATTCTTGGATTGGGAAATGTTGAAGCTTCTGATGAGCAGAAAAACGAATGGTTAATTCAGAAGAACAAAGAATATTTAGAATACATTGATAAGATGGACGATTCTGAAATTTTACCAGGCGTTATGGACGTTTTAAACTTTCTAAAAGAAAACAATCAACCAATTATTTTGGGATCAGCTTCTAAAAATGCACGTCCAATTTTAGAGAAAGTTAATATTCTAAATTATTTCGATGATATCGTAGATGGAAACGATGTTTCTAACGCAAAACCAGATCCAGAAGTTTTTATCGTTGGAGCGAAAAAAGCGAATCAAACAAACGAAAATTCAATTGTATTTGAAGATTCTGTTGCAGGAATTGAAGCAGCAAATGTAGCAGGAATGACAAGCATCGGAATTGGAGAAGCTTCGGTTTTGAATGAAGCGAAATACAACTTTAAAAATTTTACTGAAATCTCAGAGGATTTCTTGGTCGAATTAATCAATCAATAATTATACAAACTACATACAACTAACAAAATGAATCAAGATTATATCATCCCGAATGCGTGGTCAATTATCGAAGAAGGGTTTGAAAAAGATCGTGTAAAATCGTCTGAAAGTTTATTTTCTATTGGTAATGGAGCAATGGGACAACGTGCCAATTTCGAAGAATTTTATTCAGGTGATACATTTCAAGGAAGCTATATTGCCGGCGTTTATTATCCTGACAAGACAAAAGTGGGATGGTGGAAAAACGGTTATCCAGAATATTTTGCAAAAGTATTAAATGCGCCAGTTTGGATTGGAATTGACATCGAAATTAACGGTGAAAAATTTGATTTAAACACTTGTAAAGAAGTTAAAAATTTCCGTCGCGAATTGAATATGAAAGAAGGTTTATTGGATCGTTCATTTATTGCGATTTTACCTTCAGGATTAGAAATTGAGGTTTTTGTTCGACGTTTTCTTTCTGCTAATTTAGATGAATTAGGAGCAATTAAATATGACATCAAACCAATCAATGGTGATGCGAAAATTGTCTTCAAACCTTATGTTGATGCAGCTGTAAAGAACGAAGATGCGAACTGGGAAGAGATTTTTTGGGAACCAATTTTTTCTGAAATTAAAGGTGAACAAGGTTTTGTACAAGGGCGTACGTTCAAAACTCATTTTGAAGTCGTAACATTTATGCAGAATAAAATCTTGGTAAATGGAAGTTATCAACAAAATACACCAACAAGTGATGTTAAAACTGAAACAAAAGTAGAATTTACATATGAAGTTGAGGTAAAAGCGAATGATACCGCGACAATTGAGAAATTTGGAGGTTATGTTGTTTCGACAAATCATCCTAAAAATGAATTAATTAACGCTGCCGAAAATGTATTATCTCAAGCAAATGAACAAGGTTATGAACAATTGTTAATAAACCAAAAAGAAGCTTGGGCAAAGATTTGGGAAATGGCTGATATCACTATAGAAGGTGATACAAAAGCGCAACAAGGTATTCGTTTTAATATTTTTCAATTAAATCAAACGTATTCTGGAAAAGATGCGCGTTTAAATATCGGTCCAAAAGGCTTTACAGGAGAGAAATACGGAGGTTCTACCTATTGGGATACAGAAGCGTATTGTTTGCCATTTTATATGGTAACAAAAAATCAAGAAGTTGCGCGAAACTTATTAATGTATCGTTTTAATCAATTGGATAAAGCGATTGAAAATGGAGAGAAATTAGGTTTCAACAAAGGAGCAGCTTTGTATCCGATGGTTACGATGAATGGTGAAGAATGCCACAACGAATGGGAAATTACATTCGAGGAAATTCACCGAAACGGAGCGATTGCATTTGCGATTTACAATTATGTTCGTTTTACGGGAGATCAAACCTACATTCCTGAAGCTGGTTTAGAAGTTTTATTAGGAATTGCACGTTTTTGGAAACAGCGTGTGAATTGGTCAAACGAGAAAAAACAATATGTGATGTTAGGTGTTACGGGACCTAACGAATACGAAAATAACGTTAACAACAATTTCCATTCTAATTATTGTGCACAATGGTGTATGAATTATTTGTTGGAACAAGTTGAAAATGTCAAAACAAATTATCCAGAAGATTTTGCTCGTATCGCTGCAAAGAGAAATATTACTGATGCTGAATTAGCAGAGATGAAAGAAGTTGCATCGAATATTTATTTTCCTTTTAGCGAAGAATTAGGAATTTATTTACAGCAAGATGGTTTCTTGGATAAAGATTTAACACCTGTTTCTGAATTACCAAAAGAAGAACGTCCAATTAATCAAAAATGGTCTTGGGACAGAATTTTACGTTCGGCTTACATCAAACAAGCTGACGTTTTACAATCGTTCTATTATTTTGAAGATCAATTCTCAAGAGATCAATTAGAAAAACATTTTGATTTTTACGAACCATTAACGGTTCACGAATCATCATTATCGCCTTGTGTTCATTCCATCCAAGCAGCAACGTTAGGAAGAATGGAGCAAGCATATACATTTTATTTGAGAACTTCTCGTTTAGATTTAGATGATTATAACAAAGAAGTTCACGAAGGATTACACATCACATCTATGGCTGGAACTTGGATGTCGATTGTAGAAGGATTTGGTGGAATGCGTGTGAAAAACGATCAATTGTATTTTGAGCCGCGTTTACCAGAACAATGGGAAGGTTTTTCGTTCAAAGTCAATTTCCGTCATCAAATCCTAAAAGTTATTGTAAATAAAGGAGAAACAATTTTTGAACTGGAAGGAACAGAACCGTTAGAGGTTTATGTTTTCGACCAGAAAGTAGTTGTTCAGCCTTCGATTTAATAAAGGGAATCTAATACCTTGAAGGCTTCGGTTTTCAGGGTATTTTTATTTAGAATAGATGTTTTAAGTTCTAAGTTTATTCTGAAAACGTATTTTAAAAAAGTCATCCTGAATTCATTTCAGGATCGCATGAAGAAGAGAATGAGAAGCTGAAACAAGTTCAGCTGGACAGAGAATTTAAAAAGATTCTTTGATAAACTCAGAATGACAAGTTCATTAACGACAATAAAGTAAATGTCATTCCGCAGAATGGAGGAATCTAAAAAACAAAACACATGAAAAAAATACTATTATTATCATCTTTCCTATCAACATTTGCTTTTGCACAGATTCAAAAAGTAGAGCCAATGTTTTGGTGGAAAGGAATGAAAAATCCAGAAGTTCAAATTCTGGTTTATGGAAAAGATATTAGTAAATACAATATTGAATTATCGGATAATGTAAAAATTCAAAATTTACAGAAAACTGAAAATCCAAATTATGTTTTTGTAACGATTAATACGAATGAAGTAAACAAATCATCATTCAAAATTAACATCAAAAACAAAAATAAAATCGTTGATTCGTATACATACGAGTTAAAAGATCGTCAACCAAATTCAGCGAATCGTTCATCGTTTTCATCAAAAGATGTGGTGTATTTAATTATGCCGGATCGTTTCGCCAATGGAGATGAAAGCAATGATTCGAAAAAAGAATTGCGTGAGAAAGTTAATCGTCAATTGCCAGGTGGTCGTCACGGAGGAGATTTACGAGGAATTATCAACAACTTAGATTATATCCAAAATTTAGGAGCCACTGCAGTTTGGTTAACTCCAGTAAACGAAGACAATGAAAAAGAATATTCGTATCACGGGTATGCTCAAACCGATTTATATAAAATTGATGGTCGTTACGGGACAAACGAAGAATACCGTGAATTGTCTCAGAAATTGAATCAACGTGGAATGTATTTGATTCAAGATTATGTCACGAATCACTGGGGAATCTCACATTGGATGATTCAGGATTTACCTTCAAAAGATTGGATCCATACATTTCCAGAAGGAGAAAATGGATTCCGTCGTTCGAATTATAGAACAACAACCCAATTTGATCCTAATGCTTCAGAGATTGATAAAATAGGCGCATTAAATGGTTGGTTCGATACGACGATGCCAGACATCAATCAAGCAAATCCATTAGTATTAAAGTACATCACTCAAAATGCCATTTGGTGGATAGAATATGCCGAATTAGGAGGTTTACGTGTAGATACATATCCTTACAATAACAAAGAAGGAATGGCAACTTGGGTAAAAGCAATTACAGATGAATATCCCAATCTAAATGTAGTAGGAGAGGCGTGGATGCATTCGCCAGCTCATGTATCGTATTGGCAAAAAGATTCGAAAATCGGTGAAATGGCGGGGTACAATTCGAATTTACCAGCGGTGATGGATTTTTCGTTGTATGCAAATATGACGAAAGCTTTTCAGGAAGAAGAATCGTGGGATAAAGGTTTGGTGAAAATCTACGAATCATTCACGAATGATTTCTTATATCCAGACATCAATAATTTATTGGTCTTTTTTGAAAATCACGATACCGAACGTTGGAACGAAATCTACAAAGGAGATATTAAGCCGTATCAACTAGCAACGACTTTAATCGGAACGGTTCGTGGAATTCCACAAATTTATTACGGCACTGAAATCGGTATGGCTGGAGATAAAAATACTGGTGGAGATGCAGCAATTCGTCAAGATTTTCTTGGTGGTTGGAAGTCTGATACACAAAATGCATTTAATCCAAATTCACGAACAGCAACGCAAAAAGCGTTCTATGATTTTACAGCGAAAGTATTCAATTGGCGTAAAAATAAAGAGGTGATTCATTCCGGTAAAACCAAACATTATGCACCAATCAATGATGTCTATGTGTATTTCCGATACAATGACAACGAATCGGTAATGGTGATTTTAAATAATAAATTAGATAAGCAAACCCTCCAATTGGATCGTTTTGAAGAATCGATCAAAGGATATCATACTGGAAAAGATATTTTATCGAATCAAGATTTCACAATTCATCCAAACGGTGAAATCACAATTGATGGAAAATCTTCGATGATTATTGAATTGATGAAATAGAATTACTGTCACACTGAGCTTGTCGAAATGTTTTTTATAATTCTTAAAAAGCTCAGAATAACAAAATCGTATAACGTAAAACATATCACGTACAACGTAAAAAGCAAATGAAAAAATTAACAACAACTATATTTACTTTACTTGCCATAGGCGCATTAAATGCCCAAATCATTGAATCGCCATCAAAGGAAGTAAAAGTTAACTTCGAATTAACAGCTAATGGTCAACCATCGTATTCGGTAACTTATAAAGGAAAAGAAATTGTAAAACCTTCAACATTAGGTTTCATTTTAAAAGATGCAGAAGCTTTAGAAAACGGATTTACAGTTACAAATTATACGACTAAATCAGTAAATGATGCTTGGCAACCTGTTTTAGGAGAATACAAAGAAATTAAAGATATTCATAACGAAGGTACGTTTCAATTAACGCAAACTTCTACTAACCGAAATGTAAATGTTACGTTTCGAGTTTTTGATGAAGGTGTAGCTTTTCGCTATGAATTTCCGAAGCAACAAAACTTAAATTACTTTGTCGTAAAAGAAGAAAAAACACAATTTAATTTAACAGGAGATCATCAAACATTTTGGTTACCTGGTGATTTCGATACACAAGAATATACATACATCGAATCGAAGATTTCAGGAATCGATCACAGTAAAATTGATATGAATAATGGGATTGGAGTGAAATCAATTGGGAAACCAAATTCAGTTCAAACGCCATTACAAATGAAAACTTCGGATAATATTTACTTAAATATTTTCGAAGCTGCAGTGGTTAATTATCCAGTAATGCATTTAGAATTTGATAAAAACTCCTATCAATTCAAATCGCATTTAGCACCAAACGCAATTGGAGATTTAGCTTATTTACAAGCGCCTTTCAACACACCTTGGCGTACAATAATGGTATCAGATGATGCCCGAGATATCGTAGGGAAAGGTCCTCAAATGATTTTAAATTTAAATGAACCATCAAAAATTGAAGATACATCTTGGATTAAACCAATGAAATATGTCGGAATTTGGTGGGAAATGCACGTTGGGAAATCAACGTGGGATCGTCAAGGAACTCAAAACGCACAAAACCAAGTCGGACAGGAGGCAATTAAATTTCCTCACGGAGCGACTACAGAAAATACAAAACGTTACATCGACTTTGCAGCGAAACACGGATTCGACGGAGTTTTAGTGGAAGGTTGGAATGAAGGATGGGAAGATTGGTATGGGAACTGGAAAGAAGATGTTTTCGATTTCACAACACCTTATGCTGATTTCGATATCAAAGAAATTTCTGCTTATGCAAAATCAAAAGGTGTAAAAATGATTATGCACCACGAAACTTCTGGTTCAGTAGCCAACTACGAACGTCGTTTTGACCGTGCAATGGAGGTAATGAAACATTACGAATATCCTGCAGTAAAAACAGGTTATGTTGGTCGCATCATTCCAAGAGGAGAATATCACGATGGACAAACAATGGTCAATCATTTCAATTGGACGGTAGAGCGTTTCGCTGAAAATAAAATTTTAGTCAATACACACGAGAGTTCTCGTCCTTCGGGTTATCACCGTACGTATCCAAATTATATTGCTGCTGAGGCAGGGAGAGGAAACGAGTTTAATGCATGGAGTTATGGAAATCCTCCAGCGCACGAAACCATTCTACCCTTCACACGTCAGTTAGGTGGTCCTATGGATTATACGCCTGGTATTTTTGAAACAGAAATGAAAGTGTATAATGTTGGTCGTGATACAAAAGTGCATACCACTTTAGCGAAACAATTGGCTTTATATGTGACGTTATATTCTCCGTTACAAATGGCTGCCGATTTACCAGAAAACTACGAGAAGTATGCCGATGCTTTCCAATTCATCAAAGATGTGGCAGTGGATTGGGACGATACAAAATACTTAGAAGCTGAGCCTGGTGATTATTTAACAGTAGCGCGTAAAGCAAAAGGAAGGGAGAATTGGTTTGTAGGTGCGATTACAGATGAAAATCCTCGAAAAACTGAAATTAAATTAGATTTCTTAACGCCTGGAGTAACTTACGAAGCAACAATTTACCAAGATGCGAAAAATGCACATTGGGATAAAAATCCAAAAGCATACGACATCAAAAAAGTAAAAGTAAATTCAAAATCAAAACTGAAATTGAATTTAGCGGCGAGTGGAGGAACAGCAATTTCGATTTTTCCAATAAAGTAGAAAATGTTTTAAGTTCTACGTGATACGTTTTACGTAGAACTTCTTTCAATTCTCATTAATAAATTGTCACACTGAGCTGTCGAAGTGTATTTTTAAGCTTCTTTGATAAGCTTAGAATGTTATTTAAAGTAATCTTGAATAGGTCACTGAGCGAAGTCGAAGTGCAGGATCAAATTAAAGATGATGAGAAGCTGAAATAAATTTAGCTTGACAATTTGAATACTTTTTTATCAAGAAAAGAATATTGGAGAATTAATTCTTCGGCAATCTCAAAAAGACAAAAAAATATAGATATAAAAAATAAACAAATTATAATGAAACACTTAAAATCAATTATAGCGTTAGGAATTTCAATGATGAGCGTCGTTTACGGTCAAGAATTGAAATCACCAAATGGAAATTTCAAATTAGATTTTTCTTTATCGAAAGATGGAAAACCAACGTATCAATTAAAATACAAAGGGAAAGATGTCATCAAACCTTCAACTTTAGGATTCGAATTTAAAGCGAACAATCAAATGAGTTTTGAATGGGAAAATCAAGTCGGAGATAAAAATGCATTTACAAATTTTGTATCTGGTTTTCAAATCGTAGATACAAAGACTTCAACTTTTGATGAAACGTGGACACCAGTTTGGGGA
Source organism: Empedobacter sp. UBA1574 (assembly GCF_002322895.1). Classification (NCBI taxonomy): domain Bacteria; kingdom Pseudomonadati; phylum Bacteroidota; class Flavobacteriia; order Flavobacteriales; family Weeksellaceae; genus Empedobacter; species Empedobacter sp. UBA1574. The sequence goes on from NZ_DCOI01000027.1 coordinate 50,639, forward strand.
GAAGTAGCTAAAATCAGAAATAATTTTAACGAATTAGCAGTTACAGTTTCTCAACCGAAAACAGATCGTCAAATGGTGATTAGATTCCGATTATTTGATGATGGTTTAGGATTCCGTTACGAATTTCCTGAGCAAAAGAATTTAAAATATTTTGTGATAAAAGAAGAGCATTCTCAATTTGCTATGGCAGGAGATCACAAAACATGGTGGATTCCGGGTGACTATGATACGCAAGAATATGATTACACAGAATCAAAGTTATCAGAAATTAGAGGATTATTTGATCAAGCCTATACTGGAAATGCATCACAAAAATCATTTTCTAAAACAGGAGTTCAGACTTCATTAATGATGAAAGCTGAGAATGGATTATACATCAACATTCATGAAGCAGCTTTAATCAATTATCCAGCAATGAATCTAAATTTAAACGATAAAAATTTAGTATTTGAATCGTGGTTAACGCCTGATGCATTAGGTGATAAAGGATATTTACAAGCGCCTTTTAATACACCTTGGAGAACAGTTATTGCAAGTGATAATGCGGCAGATATTGCGTTTAAAGGGCCACAATTAGTATATAATTTAAATGAACCATCAAAGATTGAAGATACTTCATGGATCAAACCAGTGAAGTATGTAGGTATTTGGTGGGAAATGATTACAGGTCGTGGTTCTTGGGCTTATACAGACGATTTTTCTACAGTGCAATTAGGAATAACGGATTATAAAAACGCAAAACCAAATGGAAAACATGCGGCTAATAACGAAAATGTAAAAAATTACATTGACTTTGCTGCAAAACATGGTTTCGATGCGGTATTGGTAGAAGGTTGGAACGAAGGTTGGGAAGATTGGTTCGGAAATCACAAAGATTATGTGTTCGATTTTGTAACGCCTTATCCAGATTTTGATGTAAAAGCATTAAATGAATATGCAAAATCAAAAGGTGTAAAAATTATGATGCATCACGAAACTTCGGGATCAATTCGTAATTACGAAAGACATTTGGATAAAGCATATAAATTCATGAACGATAATGGTTATACATCTGTAAAAAGTGGATATGTTGGTGATATCGTTCCTCGTGGAGATTATCATTACAGCCAAAATACAATTAATCATTATCAATATGCAATCGAAAAAGCGGCTGATTATAAAATAATGGTCAACGCACACGAAGCGGTTCGTCCTACAGGAGTTGCGCGTACATGGCCAAATTTAATCGGAAACGAATCTGCACGTGGAACAGAATACCAAGCTTTCGGTGGTTCTAAACCAAATCACGTAACGGTTTTACCTTTCACACGTCTATTAGGTGGACCAATGGATTACACGCCTGGTATTTTCGAAATGGATGTGAAAAAATTAAATCCAAACAATCATTCTCAAGTTAATTCTACGATTGCAAATCAGTTGGCTTTATACGTGACAATGTATTCTCCTTTACAAATGGCTGCTGATATTATCGAGCATTACAAACAATTTTCTGATGCATTTCAATTCATCAAAGATGTGCCTGTAGATTGGCAAGATTCTAATTATTTGGAAGCTGAACCAGGAAGATATTTAACAATTGCGCGTAAAGATAAAAATTCGAACAATTGGTTTGTTGGAAATGTAAATGGTGAAACGCCTCGTTCAACAAAAATTAAATTAGATTTCTTAGATAAAGGAAAAAAATACGAAGCGAAAATTTATGCAGATGCAAAAGATGCGCATTACAAAACAAATCCACAAGCCTATAAAATTGAAACAAAAAAGGTTGATTCAAAATCTGTTTTAGATTTAACATCTCAAGCTGGTGGAGGTTTTGCAATTAGTATCAAAGAAATTAAATAAGTAATGAGTGATGAGTATTGAGAAACTTGTTACTCAATACTCAAAACTTACTACTCAAAACTTTTTAGTATGAAAAAAATACTTTTCACGTTAGGAATAGCTTCATTGTTTTTAAGCTCTTGTTCAAAAACAACAACACAAGCTACGCAGACAAATCATTCAGAAAAACAACTATTTGTTTGGAATGGTGCAAATATTTATTTTTTATTGACCGATCGTTTCGAGAATGGAGATAAAAAGAATGATGTTAATTACGGGAGAACTGCTAAAACATCTAAATTAAGAGGTTTTGAAGGAGGAGATTTTCGTGGGGTAATCAATAAAATCGAAGATAATTATTTTTCAGATTTAGGAGTTAATGCGATTTGGATGACACCGATTGTGGAGCAAATTCATGGATATGTTGATGAAGGACAAGGAAAAACATATGGATTTCACGGTTATTGGACAAAAGATTGGACGTCGATTGATAAAAACTGGGGAACTGAAAAAGAGTTACAGGAATTAGTAGACAAAGCACATGCGAAAGGCATTCGTATTATGTTGGACGCGGTGATTAATCACACAGGTCCAGTTACAAATTCGGATGGTGTGTTTCCTGCTGATTGGGTTCGTGTTTCGCCACAATGTACTTATGAGTCTTACAAAACGACGATTGAATGTACGTTGGTAAAAAATCTTCCAGACATTTTAACGGAATCAGAAAATGATGTGATGTTGCCCCCGCAATTGTTAGCAAAATGGTCGCAAGAAGGTCGTTTAGACAAAGAAGTTGCTGAATTGAATGCTTTTTTCGCGAAATATAATCTTCCAAAAGCACCGAAATATTATATTATGAAATGGCTTTCAGATTATATTAGAAAGTATGGAATTGATGGTTATCGTGTCGATACGGTGAAACATACGGAAGAAAATGTTTGGAAGAAATTCGAAGAAATTTGTCAAGATGCTTTCGCAGAATATAAAACGAATAATCCTACAAAAGTATTGGATCAAAATAAGTTTTTCTTGTTAGGAGAAGTTTATGGATATTCGATTAATGATGGTCAGCAATATAATTTTCCTGATAAAACAGTTAATTATTTCGAGAATGGATTTGATGCATTAATCAATTTCGATTTGCGTTCAACTCAAAAAGAATCTAATCAAACTGTTTTTGATCGATACAATGATATTCTTCAAAATAAGATGAAAGGAAAGTCTGTGATGAGCTACATTACCTCGCACGATGACGGTTCGCCTTTTGATAAAAATCGTCAAAATCCTTGGGATGCAGGAACTCGATTGTTATTGGCGCCAGGGATTTCGCAAATTTATTATGGAGACGAAACGGCTCGTCCGTTAGAGATTGAAGGTGTTGATGGAGATGCAAATCTTCGTTCGAATATGAACTGGGAAGTTATTAAACCAAATTCAGAAACGGAATCATTATTGAATCATTACCAAAAATTAGGACAATTTAGACGAGATCATCCAGCGGTTGGAGCAGGAAATCAAACAGATTTGCAAAATTCTCCGTATATTTTTACAAGAAAATATAAAACAGACGAAGTGGTGATTGGATTGGAAATGCCAATTGGTAAAAAAACAATTAATGTAAGTTCTATCTGGAAAGATGGTACTAAAATTCGCGATGCTTATTCAGGTTTTTCAGGAAAAGTTGTGAACGGAAATTTAGAATTGAATACGACTTCTGATATTGTATTATTGGAAAAAGTGAATTAATTTTTTGAGAAGTAATAGAAGAAAAATGATAAAAAAAATAGTTGGTTTAACCTTGATAACAACTTTGTTTTTGACAAGTTGTGAAAGCAAAAAGGAAACAAAGTCAGAAGACGTTAAAAAAGAAAGGAAAGAACAAAGTATTTTGCCTTTTACGGCTGATATGGCGGAAACTTCTGTGATTTATGAAGTGAATGTTCGTCAATTTTCGCCAGAAGGAACTTTTGCTGCGGTAACAAATGAGATTTCGAATATCAAAAAATTAGGTGTTAAAATCCTTTGGATTATGCCTATTTATCCAATTGGAGAAGAAAATCGAAAAGAAGGTTTAGGTTCGTATTATTCGATCAAAGATTATAGAGGAATCAATCCAGAATTTGGAAATGCCGAAGATTTTAAGAAATTAGTTGATGAAGCGCACAAAAACGGAATCTATGTGATTTTGGATTGGGTTGCGAATCACACGGCTTGGGATCATCCTTGGGTAAAACAACATCCCGATTGGTACGAACAAGATAAGAACGGAAAAATGCATTCTCCTTACGATTGGTCGGATGTTGTGGCATTAAATTTCGATAACAAAGAAATGCGCAAACAGATGATTGCCGATATGAAATATTGGTTAGATGATTTCAAAATTGATGGTTTCCGTTGTGATATGGCGCACGAAGTTCCGACAGATTTTTGGAATGAAGCAAAACCGCAATTGGCAAATGGTCGCGAAATTTTTATGTTAGCTGAAACGGAGAAACCAGAATTATTAGCAAATGATGCATTTGACGCCGCTTACGGATGGGAAATTCATCATATCATGAATGATATTGCAAAAGGTAAAAAGAATGTTTCTGCGATTGATGCGTACATGGATTCGATTCCGAAAAAATGGCAAGCAGATGATTACAAATTATTATTCACATCAAATCATGACGAAAATTCTTGGGCTGGAACTGAATACGAAAGAATGGGTGATGCGGTAGAAACATTTGCTGCATTAACGTATACTTTACCTGGAATTCCATTGATTTATAATGGACAAGAAGAAGATTTTAATCGTCGTTTAAAATTCTTTGTCAAAGATTCTATTGATCGTAATCCAACAGCAAAAATGCGTGGCGTTTATGAAAAGTTAGGAGAACTTAAAATCACAAATGAAGCATTTAATGGAGCGAAAAAAGCGGCTTCTTACGAACGTTTGAAAACATCTGATGATAAATCTATCTTAGCGTTCAAACGTCATAAAAATACGACAGAAGCTTATTTTATTGCGAATTTTACGAAAGCAAATAAAGAAATTATAGTTCCAATTAATGGTGTGTACAAAAACTTTATGAACAACGAAGATGTTACATTTGATGCAACAACAAAACTGAAATTAAAACCTTGGGAATACCTGATTTTAGTTCAGAAGAAAAAATAAATTCTTAAAAGCTGGTTAAATTTTTAATCAGCTTTTTTTATGGTATAATGCTTGTTGATAAACGTTTAAAATCCAAATCATGAGAAAAATAATTTTATCAACAGCCGCCATTTTAAGCTTAGTTTTCTCTTCGTGTGAATCGAAGAAAACAGAAAACTCAGAAGTTATCACAAGTAAATCTGAAGTTGCAGAACAGCCAATTGTTTCGGAAAGTGATATTGCGAATCATCCAGAGTCATCGACTTCACAAAATACTTATGAGGTTTTACAAGATAATGGTCAACAAAAAACGGTAAATATTGATCCAAATGAAACGGTGATTTCAGCAAATAGTTTACCTATTAATGCACAAAATTTTGTTTCGAAAAACTTTGGTAATATGGAGTTTGTGAATGCGATAAAAGAAGTTGAACGCAATATCACAACATATAATATTCAGTTGAAAGACGGAACAAAAATAGAATTTACAGATAATGGTGATTGGAAGGAGGTGAAAAATGGTTTAGGAAAAGCGATTCCGATTAAATTTTTCCCAGATAATATTCAAAAATATCTTCAATCAAAATATCCTAAAATCGATGCGAAATCAATTGAAATGGATACAAAAGACAAAGAAATAAAAGTAGAATTTTTACAAAATAATGTCGATTTGAAATTTGATTTGAATGGTAATTTTATCAAAATTGATTAATCAAATACATCAAAAACCTTGTCAATAGATGAGGTTTTTTTTAATTTCTAATTTTTAAAATTTTACAATAACCTTCACATCAACTTTTCGCAATTTTCAATATATTTATAGTAGAAAAAATCGCCCAAAATGGATAAAAAATATTTGAGATCGTTAATTTTTAGACATCTCGATGGTTTGGTAACGGCTCCGGTATTAAGTGCTTTGGCTAAAAAAGGAGCTTTGCATTATATCGTCGAGCGTAAAACTATACAGTTAGAAGAATTGACAAACGAATTTCAGGCAAACGAAGGTTATCTAAATGTTGCTTTGCGTGTGTTGGCTTCGCAGAATATGTTAGAATATTCAGTGAATAATGCAGAAAATAGCGTCGAGATTCAAACCAATAAATATTCAGATCGCGCATTTACTAATGTTGATATTTACCATGATTTAGCTGTTTTTTTGGCAGAAAATGAAGTAATTAATCAACATGATTTTTCGGATGAATTTTGTAAAAAATGGATTAAATTATTTGATAAATATAAAACTTATTTGATGACTGCTGACGACGAAGAGTTTCTTGAAAAACCTTTGCATTATCAAATTACCAAACATATCGAAGGCGTTTTAGTTGGACCAATTATTGTGCGAATGGGAATGAGTGGTTTGTTTCATAAATACTTTATGGAAGCTTCTTTCAATCCAGATGAATTTCACAAAAACCCACAAACTTTCGAGAAAATATTGGAACGATTAACCGAATTAGGTTGGTTTACAAAACACGAAAAAAACTATAAATTCACAGAAATAGGATTATTTTTTGCGCGCCGTGCAACATCTTATGGTGTTACAGTTTCTTATTTACCAATGTTCGCGAAGTTGAATGATTTGCTTTTTGGTTCGCCAACAAAATTGCGTGAAATTACCGAAGGCGAAGATGAACAACACGTGAATCGCGAAATGAATGTTTGGGGTAGTGGAGGAGCGCATTCCACTTATTTCAAAGTGATTGATGAGTTTATTGTAGATATTTTTAATCGTCCAATAGAAGAGCAACCGAAAGGAATTTTGGATATGGGATGCGGGAATGGAGCGCTTTTACAACATTTGTATGATGTGATAGAACGTCAAACCTTACGGGGAAAACATCTCGACGAATATCCACTTTTTTTGGTTGGTGCAGATTATAATCAAGCAGCGCTGAAAGTAACGCGTGCCAATTTAATTAAAAATGATATTTGGGCAAAAGTGATTTGGGGTGATATTGGTGATCCAGATCGTTTGGCAACAGATTTGAAAAATGATTATTCAATAGAGTTGAGTGATTTATTAAACATTAGAACATTTTTAGATCATAATCGAATTTGGGAAGATGTAGAAGATATCAAAACAAATCGAATTAGTGCTTCTACAGGAGCTTTTGCGTTTAGAGGAAAACGATTGTCAAATAATGATGTGGAACAAAATTTATTGAATCATCTCAAAAAATGGGCGCCTTATGTAGATAAATTTGGTTTGTTATTGATCGAATTACATACGATTGCTCCAGATTTAACGGCGGAGAATTTAGGAAATACACCTGCAACAGCGTATGATGCAACGCATGGATTTTCGGATCAATATATTGTAGAAGTCGATGTTTTTCATCGAATTTGTCAAGAAACTGGTTTAGTTCCAGATAAAACATTGTTCAAAAAATATCCAAACAGTGAATTGGCAACTGTTAGTATCAATCTTTTGAAACGATAATATTTAAAAGATATATTAAATCAAAAAAAGCTCAGCAATTGCTGAGCTTTCTTGGTTAGTCTTGTGTCAATAATTAGTTTAGGGTTATTTTTGCTTGACTAATCTTAAATCCATTTTCGTAAACATTGAACGTGTAAACTCCTTTTTGGAATTCCTCGTTTTCCCAATCAAACGTAATATTTTTTGTTTGTCCGTTTGTGTAATTAAAGTTGATTGCATCAGAGAAATTAACTGTATCTCCAGATCTCAATTCAATTTGTCCGCCTTGCGCATTTCCATATCTTCCTAATGTTCCGTCAGGATTATAGATAGCAACATATAATTTTTTGTCTCCAGATTCTGTTCTCGAATTACGATCTACATCAAAAGAAACACGAATTTTATCAATACGTTTTGCACGTGTTTTTTCAACTTCTTTTCCGCTATTTCTTACACGAATTCCTTTGATTTGTTGATTAGAAACAGATAAAGTTGAACTTAATTCATTGATCTTTCCTTTCGAAATTGCATTGTCTTTTTGACGAACACTTTTTTCTGTTTCGTAGTTATATGTTAACTCTTTATTGTTTTCTCTTAAATTGTTGTTGTCTGTTGTTAAAGCAGAATTTTTATTATTTAATTCGTCAACGCTACGTACAAGAATTGCATTTTCTTTTTGTAAACGAGCAACTTCAGATTTGTAATTTTTTACACTTCCTTCTAAATCGTTAATCATTTTACGAGCACGATTCATTTCCTCTGCAGTTGGATTGTCTTTATCTAAAATTTCTTGAATATCTTGATTCTTTAACTGAATCATATTTTCTTTATCGCTCAATAAATTGTTACGATCTTCGATGCGTGCTTTATATTGTGTATAGTCGTTTAAAATCGAATCATATTGTTTACGAATTTGATCCTTTTGACCTGTTTCGTTTTTAAGGATTTGAGAATTTAAAGATTCATTTTTTTCAAGATTTCCGATCTGATTTGCTTGATAAATATTATATCCTACACTTCCTGCTAATAAGATTCCGACTAATGCCAAAGGAACTACTAAACCATTTTTTCCTTTGTTTGTTGGTTGATTGTTTTCTTCTAATCCTTGCATATGAACTATTATTTAAGGTTAATTGTTTTTTTATTGTTTTTAGTGTTAAGAAATTATGATGCCAAAAACTTAGTATGATGTTAAAATGAGGATTTTTTAACAAATTTTTTCACATTTTAGACCGAAAATGAATAATTATGCAGATTCTTATTCTAAATAAATCATAAAAAAAGCTTCAGATTATTCTGAAGCTTTTTTTTAATTAATATGAATTGTATTTACTTTTTATCAAAAGTTCCTGTGTAAACAGAAGTTAATTTATCTAAAGAAATGTACTTTTTGAAAACCTCGTTTACTTGGTTTACATTAAGAGCATCTACTTTTTTCTCTAAATTATCAAATTCATCAAACGTAATTCCATTCAATAAATAACCATTCGATAAGCCTAACAAAGTTCCGTCAGTTCCCAAAGAAGTTGTACGACCGTTTTTCCAACTTACAATATTTGTTTTCAATTCGTCCGCTGTGAAACCATCTTTCAATGCTTTTGCAACTTCTTCTTTCAATGCTTTTTCAACTGCTTCACGTTTTGTAGGGTTTAAAAATGCATAATATCCCCAAGAAGCTACATCGTTTTTAGGATCGTTTGGAATCGAAACATATGAACCTGCACCATAGCTGATTCCTTCTTTTTCTCTTAATCGCATTGGAATACGAGCAGATAAAAATCCTCCACTTCCAATCATTTCATTTGCCATAACCATTGCGGCGTAATCAGCACTTTCACGATTCATTTTGAAGTTAATTGATCCAACTGCAGCAGCATTTTCTTTGTCTGGAATGTTATAAAGTTTATCCTCTTTTTTCGTTGCTGTAAAAGTTGGATACGCTTTTTCGTACTTCGATTTGCTATTCCATTTACCAAAAGTATCGTTTAATAATTTTTCAACTTTCGCTTTGTCATTTGTTCCAATAATAGAAACAACACCATTTTGTGCACCTAAAATATTTTTATAAAAATCAACTAAATCAGCTTGTTTGATTTTCTTTAAATCATCTTTTGTTTCAGCAAAAGAAGCTGTATAAAAAATAGAAGATTTAGGATAATTAGATGTTAAACGACTAATTTCGTTGAAGGCTAATGCTTGCGGATCGTTTGTATTTGCATCTAAATATGTTGTGTATTCATTTACAGATTTTGCTAATTCAGCTTCAGGAAAAGTTGGTTCTGTAATGATTTGACGCACGATATCCATTGTTTTGTCTAATGAATTTTTGTACGTATTAATTGTTACAGATAAATTTTGTCCTCCAAATCTAAATCCAACCGAAGATTTTAAAGCATCTAATTGATCTTTGATTTGTTCTTTTGTTAAATTCTTCGTTCCAGACATTAACAATTCAGCCGTTAATTGACCGATCATTCCTTTGTTTGCCAAATCTTTTTCATTCGAAACAGGTAAATTAAATGAAAGAATTACTTTTTCACCTTTAATTTCTTTGTCGATGATTCCATATTTTAGACCATTGTTCAATTTTCCTTCTGCATAATGAGCTTTTAAGTTTTTGATTGAAGCTTCAAATGGTTTTGCTTCTTTCTCAACTGCACGACCTTTGTAATTCGAAACTAATTCTGTAATCTGTTTATTCGTTAATTCAGCTGGTTTTACACGAATTTCATCTTTTGTCGGAATAAAAGTTCCAACTGTTCTATTATTCGCTTTAAAATATTTTTCAGCTACACGTTTTACATCTTCTTTGGTTACTTTTTCGATATTATCGCGGTATAAGAAACCTAAACGATAATCACCCGCACCAACAATTTCTGTTAAACCAATGGCATAATTAATCGTATTATTTTTTTGATTTTCGATGTTTTTCACAATACTTGCTTTCGCACGTTGTACATCTTGATCAGTATAATTAATTGTAGCAACTTTGTCTAATTCTGCACGAATATCATTTTTCGTTTGTTCGATGTTTTTCTCTTTTGGAATTTCAGTTCCGATATAGAAGAAACTTGCATCACGAACTTCTGGACTATACGCCCAAATTGAAGCAATTTTGTGTGTGTCAACTAAAGATTTGTACAAATATCCCGAAGGATCTGAAGTTAAAATATTATTTAAAACATCAATTGCTGCATAATCTTTATCGCTATATGCTGCAACGTGATACATTACACCAACAGATTGGGAATCTCCTGCACGTTTTACTTCAACAAATTTTTCACCATCTTGCGCTGGCTCAACTGTTAAAATTTCGTCTAAAACACGAGTTGGTTTTGGAATCGAAGCAAAATACTGATTCACATATTCCATCGTTTTTTTCTCGTCAAATTTTCCAGCAATAATTAAGGTTGCATTATCTGGTTGATAATATTTTTCGTAGAATTTGCGCAACTGTGGTGTTTTTACACGCTCAATATCTTCTTTAGATCCAATTGTAGATTTTCCGTAATTGTGCCATAAATAGCCAGCAGAAATAACGCGTTCCATTAAAACACTTGACGGATCATTTTCACCAATTTCAAATTCATTACGTACAACCGAAAATTCTTTGTCCAAATCTTCTTGTTTAATGGTTGCATTAATCATACGATCAGCTTCCATTTCCAAACTCCAACGTAAATTTTCGTCGCTTGATGGGAAAACTTCGTAATAATTTGTACGATCATAATATGTCGTTCCATTTGCACGTCCACCTTTGTCAGATAACATTTTCTTGATATCACCTAAGTTTTTTGTTGATTTAAACAACATATGTTCTAACAAATGCGCCATTCCTTTTTCACCGTAACCTTCGTGTTTAGAACCAACATTGTAAACAATATTTACTACAACATTACTTTGCGATTGATCAGAGACTAATAAAACTTGTAATCCATTTGGTAGTTTGTATTCCTTAATTCCTTCTACTTGCGTCACAAAAGTTGCGTTTCCAGATTTCGTTTGAGCCATTAAGTATGGTGAATTTGCAAAGGCAAAAACCAGACATATACTCAGTAAAGTTTTTTTCATGTATTTATTTTTATAGTTATTAATTGGATGATACAATTCTATAATCTATTCGTTAGACGCAAATTGTATGGTGTAAGTTACAAATCTTTTGTTAAATTTGTGATGCAACAAACAAAAGAAATGGAAACAAAAGAGGTAAATAAAATTACTTTCGAAGAGTTTAAAAGTCAAATCATTAATGATTACAAGACGGCTTTTATGTCTCGTGAAGCAAGTCTTTTAGGAAGAAGAGAAGTACTTACTGGGAAAGCAAAATTTGGGATTTTTGGTGATGGAAAAGAATTACCACAAATTGCAATGGCAAAAGTATTCAAAAATGGAGATTTCCGTTCTGGATACTATCGCGATCAAACATTTATGTTCGCAATTGGTCAATTAACTGTTGAACAATTTTTTGCACAATTATACGCTTTAACAGATTTAGAGAAAGAACCTTCATCAGGAGGTCGTCAAATGACATCTCATTTCGGAACACGTTCTTTAAATGAAGATGGTTCTTGGAAAAAATTAACAGAACAAAAAAATTCGAGTGCTGATATTTCGCCAACAGCTGGTCAAATGCCACGTTTGTTAGGCTTAGCACAAGCTTCAAAATATTTTAGAAATGTTCCTCAATCAGACGAAGATCAACAATTTTCTGTAAACGGAAATGAAATTGCTTTCGGAACAATTGGTGACGCAAGTACTTCTGAAGGTCATTTTTGGGAAACGATAAATGCAGGTGGAGTTTTGCAAGTGCCAATGGTTGTTTCTATTTGGGACGATGGTTACGGAATTTCTGTACCAGCTAAATTTCAACGCACAAAATCGAATCTTTCTGAATTATTATCAGGTTTCGGAAGAACGGAAGAGGAAAGAGGTTACGAAATTATTACTGTAAAAGCGTGGGATTATCCTGCTTTGATTGAAGCGTATACACGTGCAGAAAGATTTGCGCGTGAGCATCACATTCCGTGTATTGTACACGTGCAAGAATGTACGCAACCACAAGGTCACTCGACTTCTGGTTCGCACGAGCGTTATAAATCAGAGGAGCGTTTGACATGGGAAAAAGATTTTGATGGAATCTCAAAATTCCGTGAATATATTTTAGCATTTGCAGATCATTCAGAAGCAATTATTTCTGCGGAAGAGTTGGATCAATTAGAAGCTGAAGTAAAAGCTGAAGTAAAAGCTTCTCAAAAACAATGTTGGGACGATTATTTGAATCCAATTTTGGATTTGAAAAATGAAGCGTTAGAATTATTAACGAAAATTGCTTTAGAAAGTGCAAACGGTGCTTTTATCAACATTGAAATTAGTAATCTAAAATCAAAGAAAAGTCCTTTCAAACGTGATGTTTATGGAGCTGTTCGTAAAGTAATTCGTTTAATACGTTCAGAAAATTTAGTTACAAAAGCTGAATTAATTTCTTGGTTAGATGCCAAAATGAAGCGCGAAGAAGAAATCTATTCGACTAAATTAGTTTCAGGAACGGCAACTCAAGTACCACAAGTAAAACCTGAGTTTGGAGAAAATCCAGCGTTAGAAGATGGTCGTGTAATTGTTCGTGATAACTTTGATAAAATCTTCGAAAAATATCCAAAGGCATTAGTTTTTGGTGAAGATGCTGGAAATATTGGTGATGTAAACCAAGGTTTAGAAGGTCTTCAAGCAAAATATGGTATCGATCGTATTTCGGATACAGGTATTCGCGAAGCAACAATTCTTGGTCAAGGAATTGGATTAGCGATGCGTGGTTTACGTCCAATTGCAGAAATTCAATATTTAGATTATATCCTTTATTGTTTACAAGGAATTTCTGATGATTTGGCAACTGTGCTTTATCGTTCGAATGGAGGTCAAAAAGCGCCTGTGATTATCAGAACGCGTGGTCACCGTTTAGAAGGTGTTTGGCATTCAGGTTCGCCAATGGGAGGAATTTTGAATTTGGTTCGTGGCGTGAATGTTTTAGTTCCACGTGATTTAACAAAAGCCGCAGGTTTTTACAATACATTGATGCAAGCAGATGAGCCTGCAATTGTTGTAGAAAGTTTGAATGGTTATCGTTTGAAAGAACCTGCACCAACTAATATTGGAGAATTTACAACGCCAATAGGTGAAGTAGAAATTACAAAAGAAGGAAAAGATGTAACGTTATTAACATACGGTTCTACTTGGAGAATTGTGATGGATGCTGCGAAAGAATTGGAGCAACTAGGTATTTCTGTTGAAGTAATTGATGCACAATCTTTATTGCCTTTCGATATCAATGCAGATGTTGCAAAAAGTTTGAACAAAACGAATCGTTTAGTTATTGTTGACGAAGATGTTCCAGGTGGAGCAAGTGCATTCTTGTTACAAGAAATTATCGAGAAACAAGGTGGATATTTTACATTAGATAGCGCACCATTGACGATTACAGCGAAAGCTCACCGTCCTGCGTATGCGACTGATGGAGATTATTTTTCAAAACCTTCTGTTGATGATATTACAGAACAAGTCTATGAACTAATGCGCGAAGCGAAACCAAACGAGTTTCCTGCTTTGTACTAAAAAATAAATTTTAGAGTTATATAAGCGTATGTCTTTTTCAAAAAGGCATGCGCTTTTTTTGTATTTTTAACAATCAAAATTATAATGAAAATGAAATTCTATTCGATTATACTTTGTCTATTGACTTCAATTCTTTTTGGGCAATTTCAAGATGTAATTCCTCCAAAGAATATCAAGACGGTTCAAGTTTTTAATCCGCAAACAAACGATAATACACCCGTTATCAAGTTAGGTTCTAGCGAAAGATTAATTTTTCTTTTTGATGATATCAGTGCAGGTTATAAGCGTTATCAATATTCTATTGAACACAGAAATGCAGATTGGTCAGAATCGAATATTTTTCAAACCGAATTTTTAAATGGTGTTAATGCTGATTATGCGCGAACATATAAGAATTCATTCAATACGTATCAAAAATATACCAATTATCAAATTCAATTTCCGAATGATCAAATGAATGTAAAATTACCTGGAAATTATGTGTTAAAAGTGTATTTAGAAAATGATTCAAACCCAATTTTCACGAAACGTTTTGCCGTTTATCAACCAATTGCGGATGTTGGAGTGATGGTTTCTCGTTACAATAATCCAACCGTAAAAGAATTGAATCAGCGTTTGCAAGTTCAAGTTTCGAGTGGAACACAAAATTTAACTGAAGTTCCTGATGGTGCAAGATTATTTTTGATGAAAAATAACAATTGGAACGAAGGTTATTTTGTCAATCGACCATCTTTTTCTCGTCCAAATCAATTAACATATAATGATACTAATATTTTGTTTGACGGTGGTGCAGAATACAATTGGTTTGATAACAAAAATTTAGAAGTTCCGAGTTTAACAACAGAAAAAACATTCAGAAAAGATAGTGTTTATCACACTGTTTTGCGTGCAGATATTCCGAAATATAATTTACCTTATGATGATTATCCAGACATTAATGGTAATTTTTATATCCGAAATAACCGTTATGGAAACGAATATGCAGCAAATTCTGAAGCAGATTATTCATGGGTTTATTTTGCCTTAGATGCTTTCGAAGATCAAAATGGATTATACGTTCCGTATGTTGTAGGTGCTTTTAATAATTGGGAAATTGATGAAAATTCGAAATTAGAAAAAGACGATGCAGGATTTTGGGTAACCGAATTATTCTTGAAACAAGGTTATTACAATTATCAATATGTCGTAAAAAATACCAAAACAGGCAAAATCGATCCAAGTTATGTGAGCGGAAGTTTTTGGCAAACCGAAAATCAATATCAAGCATTGTTTTACTATCGCCCTTGGGGACAACGATACGATGTGTTGATGGGATATGGAACTGGAAATTCGAGGAGATAAGTAGCTTAACTTCTCAAAATTTTTTCCATTATTTTTCCTTTGGCTAATTCATCGATTAATTTGTCTAAATATCGAATTTTTTGCATCAATGGATTTTCAATTTCTTCCACACGATAACCGCAAATCACACCTTTTATTTTAGTTGCATTTGGATTAAACTTTGGTGCATTTTCAAAAAAATCATGAAAGTTAGTTTTCTTCGTTAAAATTTCTTCCAAATCTTTTTCAGTATAACCTGTTAACCAAAAAATAATTTGATCAACTTCCGTTTTTGTTCGGTTTTTCTTTTCTGCTTTTGTGATGTAATGCGGATAAACATTTGCAAAAGACATTTCGATTACACGCTGAAAATTTTTATCATTCATTTTTTAAGAATATTATAGAGGATAAATTTCGACAATTAATTTGATAAAATCTCACTATTTTCATCGATTGTGATTTATAGATTTTGAGTTAAATTTGAGTATGAAATTTTTATTTAGATTTTTAATACTGTTTACGATAATTAGTTTGGTTGGATGTACTTCTGAAACCAAAAAATCACCAATTGATTTTTATTATTGGCGAAGTAATTATTCGGTGAATGAAACAGAGAAAAAAGCGGTTGATTCACTAAAAGTGGAAAATATTTATGTTCGTTTTTTTGATGTGGATAAAAAGTTGAATAAAATTTCTCCAGTTGGAATTATTCAGAATTTTGATGCAACGAAACTCAATGTCAATTATATTCCGACGGTTTTTATTACCAATCAAACTTTTCTGAATACATCAAAAGATCAAATCAAAATTTTAGCAAAAGATGTGTATAATTTTTTGAGTGAAACGGCTGAAAGAGGAAATCTAAAAAGTTTCAATGAAATTCAGATAGATTGTGATTGGACGAAATCTACGCGCGAAAATTATTTTATGTTTTTGTCGGAATTGAAACATATTTCGGGCAAAAAACTTTCGGCAACTTTGCGTTTGCATCAAGTCAAATTTAAAGACAAAGAAGGAGTTCCGCCTTTGGATAAAATGGTTTTGATGTGTTATGCAACCGAAAATCCAACTGATCAATCTGAAAATAATTCGATTTTAGATTTGAAAATAGCAAAAGATTATTTAAAAAACTTGAACGATTATCCAATCAAATTAGATGTTGCTTTGCCAATTTATTCGTGGGCAATTTTGACAAATCATCAAGGAAAAATAAAATTAATCAATTCTTTTTCGGAGCAAGATTTGATAGGAAAACCTGTAAAGAAAATCAGAAATGGATTTTATGAAGTGGAAGATGATTTTTTTGTACGAAATTTTTATGTGAGCAAAGGTTTTACAATAAAAGTTGAAATGATTTCTCCTGAATTATTAATTGAAACAAAATCATTTATCGATACAAAATTATCTTACAATTATCGCTTGATTTATTATCATTTAGACTCAAAATTTTTGAAAACAATACCAACACAATTATGAAAAAAATAGTACTTACTTTATGCTTAACTTTTGGTTTAACCAAAGTATTTGCGTGTGCTGATGGAGGTGGAGAAGATTATTATTACTACAATCTTTTTTCGCAAACTTTAAGCGAAGCGCCTCAATATCAGCCATTTTTGATGACGTTGGATAATCCATATTATACGATGGATGCAAATCAAAAGAATGAGAATATTTTGGATTGGCAAAAAACGTTAGGAATTAGCTATCAGCAAGCGTTTGAGTTGGTTTTTAAAGTATCGAAACAAGAAATTGATTTGATGGTAAAGAATGGAAAATCGTCCAATACGAACTATAATTTTGCGACAACAGATTGGGTAAAAAAGAATAAGCAAAGTTTACTTTACTTGTCGTATGCCAAGTATTTAGAGCCTTATATGGCTTTTTATTATATCGATAATGGTGAATGGTCGTATGTAGATCGTCCAGAAAAAAATGTCAATAATCTAAACTATAGAAAAGTTCTTGAGGTTCTAAAGAAAAGTTGGAATGCAGAAACGGACAAAGAATTAAAAGTTCGTTACGGTTATCAATTGGTGCGTTTTGCGCATTATTTCCACGAATATAAAGACGCTATCAATTATTTTAATATGTATGTGGCGTCGCAAGGACTCAAAAATTCGATGTATTATTATGCGTTAGATCAAAAAGGTGGAGCGGAGCGTGCACTTGGAAATTATATTCAGGCGAATTATGACTTTTTCGAAGTTTTTTCTCATTCGAATGATCGAAAAATGAGTGCTTATCAATCGATGCGCGTGACAGAAGATTTGAATTATGAGAAAATGTTAGCCAATGCCAAAACGATTCAAGAAAAAAATGATTTGTATTTATTGATTGGTTATAATGATTTTTCGAATCCGTTAGCTCCTGCGAAAAAAATTATTGCGAATGATGTAAATGCGCCACAAGCGAGAATTTTATTTGCACGTTCTATTAATTTAATTGAACGCGAATATTTGCAACAAAATCCTGAAGATTATTATTGGAATTCTTCTCAAGAACGAAAAAAATATACAGATTTATATTTACCTGTAAAAACAAATGGCAATTATTACAGTAACCCCGAAGATTCAAAAGATGAAGTTCAGATTAATGAATTGATTGCTCTGGCAAAATCACAAGCGATAAAAGCTGACGACAAAGAATATTGGAAATTATCGGTGGCATATTTGAATTTATTGAACAAAAATTTTGCGGAAACAAAAACGTATTTAACCAAAGTAAATTCAACTTCGAAAGAATTTCAACAACAGAAAAAAGTGATTGAAATTTTATTAGAAATTTTCGAACAAAAGAAAATTACAGATAGTTTTGAGAATCAATTGATGCAAAAATATGCGTCGATTTTGAATTATGAATATCCAAAATTACCAGAAGATGTCTATGGTTATTCGGATGAAGATGATCAAAAAATGAACTTGAAAAATGTGATTTTAGATGTTTTAGCAAATCGATATTTTTTGCAAGGTGACAAAGGAAAAGCATTTTTGATTCATAATGAAATTACACAATTAGGTTCAAATCCAGATTGGGCGATTATCAATGATTTAGATAAATTGGATAAAAAATCGAATAAAACAGCTTTCGAAAAATATTTGATTAATGCAAAAGTAAAATCGAGTTCATGGGATTGGAGAACAAAAAAATCAAAAGAAATTCAGTTTAAATTATCAGATTATTTAGCCGATTTCAAAGGAACATTGTATTTAGGCGAAATGAAATTTGATTTGGCGAAAAAAGAATTTGAGAAGATTGATCAAAAATATCACACGTCAGAAAGTGCTTATTTTGTTTATGATTACGATTATACAACAGAAAAAGAAAGCAAAACTTGGGTAGAAAATCAGTTTGATGGTTATCATAATATTCCGAATAAAATCTTTGGATATAATAAGATTGAATGTTTTAATTGTGACGAAAATCAAGTGATCGCAACTCCTTATTTGAATGAATTTAAATTTATCAAACCAAAAATGTCAAAATTAGAATTGACAAATGCGATGATTGAATTGAATAAAATAGCAAAGAAGAATACCGAAGAAGCTGCAAAAGCGAATTATTTGTTGGGGAATTTCTTTTACAATACGACGACTTTAGGCTATTATCGTTATTTGTTGACATTTGATCGAAACAATGATAATGGACCAAAATTTAATAATTATGGTGATCAATATGAAGCGACAAGCAACTTCTTTTACAAAAGTTTCGGTTGGGGTGGAAACTACGTAGATAATTTTACGCCGTCAGAAAATTATTTGAAAAAAGCTTTTGATTCGACAAAAGACAAAGAAATGAAAGCGCAAATTTTATTTGCATTGTCTAAGAATGAACAAGGAAGATTTTATAATGCAAAAGATCCTGTGTTGAAACGTTTGTACGAAAATCAATATGACAACGAAGATAAAATTTTAGCGTTTAAAGTGGCAAATTATCGTTCTAATTTTAAAAATTTGAAACAATATTCGGACACGAAAACATATCAAGAAATAAAATCAAATTGTAAATATTTCGATTATTACACAAATAACTTTTAATAATTAAAACGCTTCTAATTTTAGGAGCGTTTTTTGTGATGTGATTTTTGACTAAAATAGATTATTATGAAATGTTTTGTAACTCAAGAACCAATTAATCGCTACGAAGCTGTAAAAGGAAAAGAAATTCAGCAAGAGATTTTTAAATTGATTGAGCAAGATTATCCAGCAATTACCGAAGAAGATTATGTTTCGATAAAAATATTGAACAAATATCGTCGTCAATTTTTTGCAAATTTGATTTCGCAAGAAAAAGGTGAAATGGAAAAATTGGATCAAGATGTAGTAGAAGCAATTCGTGATAATTCTATTCTTTCCGAAAATATAAAAGAAAATACATCAAAGCCATTGACAACAGGCGATAGAATCGCAGATAAAGTAGCGTCTTTTGGAGGAAGTTGGACATTTATTATTTCGTTTTTTATTTTCTTATTGGTTTGGATGTTTCTTAATTTTTGGATGTTGCACAACAAAGGTTTTGATCCCTATCCATTTATTTTACTCAATTTGATTTTGTCTTGTTTAGCAGCAATACAAGCTCCAATTATTATGATGAGTCAAAATCGTCAAGAAGATAAAGACCGTGATAGAGCCGAACATGATTATAAAATTAACTTGAAAGCTGAATTGGAAATAAAATTATTAAGCGAAAAAATAGATCATTTATTGGTTCATCAGAATAAGAAATTATTAGAAATACAGGAAATGCAAATCCAATATTTAGAGAATATCGAAAATCAAATTCTTCATACAAAAGATAAAAAAGAAAATAAAAAGGAAGAATAATGGATGATTTTATGTTTAAAGTGGTAAAAGACTTAATTATCTGAACTGAAACATTTCCATTTATTTTTCTTAAATTTGAACTTTGAAAAGTATAAACAAACAAAATAATCAAAATGTCAAAATCATTTGCTCAAATTCCTCACGCTGTTAACGAAGAGGTAAAATCATATGCTCCTGGAACACCAGAGCGTGCGCAATTATTAGACGCTTACAAAAAAATGTTTAACGAGGTAACTGAAGTTCCTCAATACATTGGTTCTGAAGAAATTTTTTCAGGAAATAAAAAAGAAATTCGTCCTCCACATGACCACCAAAAAGTTGTTGGTTATTTCCACGAAGGAACACAAGATGATGTAAGAAAAGCGATTGATACAGCTTTAGCTGCAAAAGAAGCTTGGGTTGCAATGCCTTGGGAAGATAGAGCGGCAATTTTCTTGAAAGCTGCAGATTTGATTGCTGGTCCTTACCGTGCAAAAATAAATGCTGCAACAATGATTGGTCAATCTAAAAATGCAATGCAAGCAGAAATTGATTCAGCTTGTGAGTTGATTGACTTTTTACGTTTCAATGTACAATACATGACAGAAATTTATGCAGATCAACCAATTTCTTCTCCTGGAATTTGGAATCGTGTAGATTATCGTCCATTAGAAGGATTTACTTTCGCAATTACTCCATTCAATTTTACTGCAATCGCTGGTAACTTACCATCTTGTATGGCTTTGATGGGGAACGTTGTAGTTTGGAAACCTTCTGATAAACAAACTTTAGCTGCTAAAGTAACAATGGAAGTGTTCAAAAAAGCTGGTTTACCAGATGGTGTAATCAACATGATCTTAACTGATGGAGCAGAAACTGCAAAAACAGTTTTAGAACACAAAGATTTCGCAGGTTTACACTTCACAGGTTCTACAAAAGTTTTCAATACTTTATGGAAACAAATTGGAGATAACATCAACAATTACAGAACTTATCCACGTATCGTAGGAGAAACAGGAGGAAAAGATTTCGTAATGGTTCACAAATCAGCTTGTCCAACAGAAGTTGCTGTAGGTTTAGTTCGTGGAGCATTTGAATACCAAGGACAAAAATGTTCTGCTGCTTCTCGTGCTTATATTCCATCTAACTTATGGAACGAAGTTGAGAAACAAATGAAAGAAATGTTAGCAACTGTTAGATTAGGATCTCCAGAGGATTTCTCTAATTTCATGACAGCGGTTATCGATAAAAACTCTTTCGAAAAATCTAAAGCATATATCGATCGTGCACAAGCATCTTCTGAAGCTGAAGTTGTAATCGGTGGTACTTATGATGATTCAGTTGGATATTTTGTTCAACCAACAGTTATCAAAGCAACGAATCCTAAATATGAATCAATGGTAGAAGAAATCTTCGGACCTGTATTATCAGTTTATGTTTATGATGAAAATGAATTTGAAGCAACTTTAAAATTAGTTGACGAAACTTCTGCTTACGCATTAACAGGATCAATCTTCGCGAAAGATCGTGCTGCTGTAGAATTAGCTGCTAAAGCATTGAAAAATGCTTGTGGAAATTTCTACATCAACGATAAACCAACAGGTGCAGTTGTAGGTCAACAACCATTTGGTGGAGCGCGTGCTTCTGGTACAAATGATAAAGCAGGTTCTGCAATGAACTTGTTACGTTGGACTTCTGTTCAAACAATCAAAGAAACATTTGTTCCTGCAAAAGATTACAAATACCCATTCTTAGAAAAATAATATTTTCGAGATACAAAATTAGAATAAGCCTTACATTTGTAGGGCTTATTTTTTTGGTATGAATGATAATTCGGAAAAAGCAATCAAAGCTTCAATTTTTAGTATTGTAGGAAACGCTTCTTTGGCTGGAATTAAGTTTTTGGCTGGTTATTTTGGGAATTCTTACGCACTTATTGCAGATGCAATCGAGTCTTCGGCAGATGTTTTTTCTTCTATATTTGTTTTCTTTGGACTAAAGTATTCTGCAAAACCTGCAGATGAAAATCATCCTTATGGACACGGAAAAGCAGAAGCGTTAATCACATTTTTAGTGGTTACTTTCCTTATTGTTTCTGCGATTATCATTGCAAAAGAAAGTATTAACAATATTATTACACCACATCATCAGCCCAAACCATTTACCTTATTAGTTCTTGGAGGAATTATTTTATTCAAAGAATTATCGTTTCAGTATGTAATGCGAAAAAGTGTTGAAACCAATAGTTCTTCTCTAAAAGCAGATGCTTGGCATCATCGTTCGGACGCAATTACATCGTTAATGGCGTTTATCGGAATTTCGATTTCATTGGTAATGGGACCAGGTTGGGAGGCAGCAGATGATGTTGCAGCACTTTTTGCATCAAGTTTTATTTTATATAATGCGTACAAAATCCTTCGACCTGCGTTGGGAGAAATTATGGATGAGCAATTGTACGAAAATGAAATTGAACAAATTAGAGAAATCGCTTCGCATGTTCCGGGTGTTATGGCGACTGAAAAATGTAATGTGCGTAAGAATGGAATGAATTATTATGTCGATTTACATGCAATAGTCGATGGAACGATTTCGGTGGTGGAAGGACATAAAATTAGTCATGATCTGAAAGATGCTGTACAAGCTAAAATGCCACAAGTAAAAGATGTATTAGTGCATATAGAGCCTACTTTTGTCTCGGTTCGAGAATATTTTCGAACAAATCACATCGAAGATAAAAGAGTGGAGGAGTAAAAATAAATTATATTAAATAAAAAAAGAGAAGCAATTGCTTCTCTTTTTGATCTTTTAGTTGGTTAATAAAAAATCATAATATATATAAAAGGTCGATTTTAGAATAATTTGAAACCAATACCAGTACTGATTAACCAAGGATTAAGATCTACATCTGCTGGTACATAAACTTGTTTGTCTAAAGCTGCACCAACTGTAACGTCTGTGTTTAAGTATAATTTTTTAACATCTACGTTCCAGTATAATTTATCATTGATTTTGTAATCAAATCCTAATTGAAATCCGAAACCTACATTGTTTTTGTAATCTACACTAGTTACGGCTGCGTTTCTCCCTTTTCCTTGCCCTTGATCATAGAAGATTGTATAATTAATTCCAGCACCAACATAAGGTTTTAGGTTTTTGGTTGGATACAAATGATATTGTACATTAAGAGTTGGAGGTAACAGCATTACTCGTCCCAAATCTAAATTTCCTAATGCAGTATTTACCGCTACAACTTCGTGTTTAGATGTTCCTAAGATTAATTCGGCCGCGATATTTTTTGTAATATAATAGGTAAAGTCAATTTCTGGAATAAGATTGTTTGTAACTGCTACATTTCCACCTATTGCTTCTATTTTAGCATCTTCCATAGGAACTACACCAGTTGCTCTTACACGCATATGTAATTCACTAGCCTCTTGTCCAAATGAAATTGTTGATGCAAAGATTGCTCCTAATATTAATAGTCCTTTTTTCATAATGTTTATTTTATTTTTCGAAACAAAACTCGGATTAATTCATCCGAATTAAAATGTCAAATATCATTTCCGAAAATGACTTTAAACATTTGTTTTTTTTAAGGATATTATTAACTTAAACACGCTGATAGTCAATTATTTTTAATGAGTAAAAATAATCGTAAAAGAAAAACTTTTCACTTAATAGAAATTTATTACTTTTGGAGGAAAGTCATAAAAAAACAAAAAAACTCAAAAAAATGGATTTCTTAGAAAATGAAAATTTATCATTAATCGCGCAATCGGCAAGAGATTTTGCAAAACAATACATTCAACCGAATATAATGGAGTGGGATGAAGCTCAAACTTTTCCAGTTGAAGTTTTCAAAGAACTTGGAAAAATGGGATTCATGGGAATCGTTGTTCCAGAAGAATATGGAGGAAGTGGTTTGTCATATGATGAATATGTATCAATTGTAGATGAAATTTCACAAGTTGATCCTTCTATTGGTTTGTCTGTAGCGGCACATAATTCACTTTGTACAAATCATATTTTAGAATTCGGTAACGAAGAACAAAAACAACGTTGGTTACCAAAATTAGCAACAGCAGAATGGATTGGTGCTTGGGGATTAACAGAGCACAACACAGGATCTGATGCAGGAGGAATGTCTACAACAGCTGTAAAAGATGGAGATGAATGGGTGATTAACGGAGCAAAAAACTTTATTACACATGCAATTTCTGGTGATGTTGCGGTTGTGATGACAAGAACAGGAGAGAAAGGAGCTAAAAATAACGCGACAGCTTTTGTAATAGAAAAAGGAACGCCAGGTTTTACATCGGGTAAAAAAGAAAATAAATTAGGAATGCGTGCTTCGGAAACGGCAGAGTTAATCTTCGATAACGTACGTGTTTCGGATGCAAATCGTTTAGGAAATGTTGGTGATGGTTTCAAGCAAGCACTTAAGATTTTAGATGGTGGTCGTATCTCGATTGCAGCTTTATCTTTAGGAATCGCGAAAGGAGCATACAAAGCAGCATTGAAATATGCACAAGAGCGTCATCAATTTGGAACTGCAATTGCAAATTTCCAAGCAATTAACTTTAAATTGGCTGAAATGATTACAGAAATCGAAGCTTCAGAATTATTAATTCGTAAAGCATCTTATTTAAAAAATCATAAAAAACCAATGACGACAGAAGGTGCAATGGCAAAATATTATGCATCGGAAGCGTGTGTTAAAATCTCGAATGAAGCAGTTCAAATATTTGGTGGATACGGATATACAAAAGATTTTCCAGTAGAGAAATTCTACCGTGATTCTAAGTTGTGTACAATCGGTGAAGGAACAACTGAGATCCAAAAATTAGTGATTGGAAGAAATATTTTGAAAGATTAATACAAAACGATTTGTTTAATTACTAAAGAGTTGTATATTTGCCATCTCAAAAAGAAATAGATAAAATTATGTTGATTATACCAGTAAAAGACGGAGAGTCAATCGAAAGAGCTCTAAAAAAATACAAAAGAAAATTTGATAAAACAGGTGTTGTACGTCAGTTAAGAGCACGTCAACAATTTACAAAACCTTCTGTTACAAATAGAATTAAGATGAGTAGAGCAATCTACAAACAAGCCTTAATCGAAAAGGAGGAAGCATAAATTGCCGTTTTAAACGATATAAAGAAATTAATTTCTGTTGACCTATTTATTAAAGTTGTAACTTTGATGAATAGGTTTTTTTATGGAATTTATTCAACTATTCTTAGATTATTTAGCGCTCGAGAAAAACTATTCTACGCTAACAATTACTAGCTACAAAAGAGATTTGGACGATTTTGTTGAGTTCTATCAACAAGAAGAAAATTCGTCAGAAATACAACTTGCAACAAAAAATCATATTCGTGCATTTGTGATGCATTTATCAGAATTAGAAAAGTCTGAGAAAACAGTTAATCGCAAATTAAGCGCTTTACGAACGTTTTATAAATATTTGGTCAAAGAAAATCATCTTTCCATTAATCCAATCGAGCAAATTCATTCACTTAAACAAAATAAACAAGTTTTAGTACCTTTTACAGAAGCAGAATTGAATGATTTGTTGAATAATGATGAATTTTTCCCTGACACATTCGAAGGTTTACGTGATCGATTAATGATTGATGTAATGTATCAAACAGGAATTCGACGTGCCGAATTAATTGGTTTGAAAGAAAATGATATCGATCCGAATACACTTTCTATAAAAGTTCTTGGAAAAAGAAATAAAGAACGCATAATTCCTATTTCTACCTTTCTGTTAGAGGATTTGGCGAATTATAACACTAGAAAACATAACGAAATTACTTTACAATGTACGAATGTTTTTGTAACAGAAAAAGGAAAACCTTTGTACGATAATCTTGTTTATTCGAAAGTAAAATACTATCTTAGTCTTATAAGTGTAAAACATAAAAAAAGTCCTCATATGTTGAGGCATTCATTTGCGACTCATATGTTAGATTCAGGAGCAGATCTGAATGCAGTAAAAGATATTTTAGGGCATTCAAGTTTGTCATCGACTCAAATTTATACACATGGGAGTATAGAAAATTTAAAAAAAGTGTTTAACAAAGCTCACCCGCGTGAGAACAAAAAAGAGTAATTATGACAATTAACTTTCAAGCAGTAAACTTCAATACTAAACCAGGTTTAGAGGAGTATTTAGAGAAAAAATTAGAAAAATTAGAAACTTTGTCAGACAAAATCATTGCAGCGAATGTTTCTTTTAAATTAGAGAATACTGCAGAAAAAAATAACAAGACAGTTGATATTAAGTTAGAAGTACCAGGAGATGATATTGTTGTAAGTAAAACAGGACAATCTTTTGAAGAATGTATTGATTTAGCGGTAGATACATTAAAAAAATTAATTATCAGAAAAAAAGAAAAAATTAGCGAAAGATAAAAAATAGGGAATTGACTAAAAAAAGAACCTAAAAATTTGGTTAATTCAAAAAACAACGTAAATTTGCAGTCCGTTAAACAAACATATTTAACGGACTGTTCTTTTAAATAACGCTTTTAAAAACAAAAATGCCGATGTAGCTCAGCTGGCTAGAGCAGCTGATTTGTAATCAGCAGGTCGTGGGTTCGAGTCCCTCTATCGGCTCAAGGTTTTTAGAAGAACAAAAAAATAAGGCGGGGAGATACTCAAGCGGCCAACGAGGACGGACTGTAAATCCGTTGGGTAACCTTCGCAGGTTCGAATCCTGCTCTCCCCACAAACTTAATTTTTAAAATTTTTTGTGGTTTAGGATTTAATCTTTAAATTTGCAAAGCTTTTTAGAAGTGAATGCGGGAATAGCTCAATTGGTAGAGCGTCAGCCTTCCAAGCTGAATGTTGCGGGTTCGAGTCCCGTTTCCCGCTCAAATTCTGGTTCGTCCAGTATAGTTAATCTTTTAAGTAGTTGTTGAAACTCATTTAAACCAAGGTTAACGCGAGTCAAAAATTAATATCTTTATATAAATCAAAAAGTGTACTTTTACACTTGAAAATAATTTAAAGTTATTTTTTTAATTTAAGTATAACAATAGAAATTAATAAAAAGTAAAATGGCAAAGGAAACTTTCAACCGTAATAAGCCGCACTTAAATATTGGTACTATTGGTCACGTTGACCACGGTAAAACAACTTTGACTGCAGCGATTACTAAAGTATTAGCTGATGCTGGTTATTCAGAAGCAAAAGCTTTCGATCAAATCGATAATGCTCCAGAAGAAAAAGAGCGTGGTATTACAATTAATACATCTCACGTAGAGTATGAAACTGCTAACCGTCACTACGCACACGTTGACTGTCCAGGTCACGCGGATTACGTAAAAAACATGGTTACAGGAGCTGCTCAAATGGATGGTGGTATCTTAGTAGTAGCTGCTACTGATGGTCCAATGCCTCAAACTCGTGAGCACATCTTATTATGTCGCCAAGTAAACGTTCCTCGTATCGTTGTTTTCTTAAACAAAGTTGATATGGTTGACGATGCTGAGTTATTAGAGTTAGTAGAAATGGAAGTAAGAGATTTATTATCTTCTTACGAATATGACGGAGATAACACTCCAGTTATCCAAGGATCTGCTTTAGGTGCATTAAACGGTGAGCCTCAATGGGTTGAAACTGTATTAAACTTAATGAACAATGTTGATGAGTGGATTGAGCAACCAGTTCGTGATCAAGATAAACCATTCTTAATGCCAGTAGAGGATGTATTCTCTATTACAGGTCGTGGTACTGTTGCTACAGGACGTATCGAGGCTGGTGTAATTAACTCTGGGGATCCAGTTGACATCGTTGGTATGGGAGAAGAAAAATTAACTTCTACTGTAACAGGTGTTGAAATGTTCCGTAAAATCTTAGATAGAGGTGAAGCTGGTGATAACGTAGGTTTATTATTACGTGGTGTTGATAAAACTGACATCCGTCGTGGTATGGTTATCGCAAAACAAGGATCTGTTAAACCACACAAAAAATTCAAAGCTGAGGTTTATATCTTAACTAAAGAAGAAGGTGGTCGTCACACTCCATTCCATAACCGTTACCGTCCACAGTTCTACGTACGTACAACTGACGTAACAGGGGAAATCAACTTACCAGAAGGAGTTGAGATGGTTTTACCAGGAGATAACTTAACTATTACAGTTGAATTATTACAACCAATCGCATTAAACGAAGGTTTACGTTTCGCAATCCGTGAAGGTGGACGTACAGTTGGTGCTGGTCAGGTAACTGAAATTTTAGACTAATTAGTCAAAATATAATATAGAAGATGTGGTAATCTTCAATGATTACCACTCTTTTTATCTACGGGCATAGTTCAATGGTAGAATAGCGGTCTCCAAAACCGTTGATCAGGGTTCGAATCCTTGTGCCCGTGCTAAATGAAAACGATATGAAAGTCGTACAATATTTTAAAGATTCCTTTGTAGAATTTAAAGATCATGTTACATGGCCATCATTCTCAGATCTACAAAGAGACACAATTATTGTTGCAATAGCTACAGTTTTGTTAGCTATATTTTTATATGCGGTAGATACATTATTCACACAAGTGCTTAACTTTATCTACGGCGCTTTTTAGTTTGTAAAATATCCCGTTTAGTAATTAGAATCATGAGTGAAAAGAAATGGTATGTAATCAAGACTGTAGCTGGACAAGAGCTGAAAGTTAAGGATTATATTGAAAGAGAAATTCAGTACCAAAATTTGAATGATTATGTAGGACAAATTGTTGTTCCTATGGAAAAAGTGATTCAAATCCGTAACGGTAAAAAATATCAAAAGGAAAAAGTACACTTTCCTGGTTACATCATGATAGAAGCCGAACTTGTAGGGGAAATTCCTCACATGGTAAAGAATACATCAGGTGTAATTAGCTTTTTGAGTGCAACGAAAGGAGGTGATCCTGTACCAATGAGACAATCGGAAGTTAACCGAATGTTAGGTAAAGTTGACGAATTAGCAGAAAACGTTGATACAAACTTAGGAATATCTTACATCGTAGGAGAAACTGTAAAAGTAATCGACGGACCATTCAATGGCTTCAACGGAACAGTTGAAAAAATCATTGAAGATAAACGTAAACTTGAAGTGATGGTTTTAATCTTCGGACGTAAAACACCACTAGAGTTAAGTTTTAACCAAGTTGAAAAGATTGCATAATCAATCTATCAACAAATTAAAAGTAGAAATTTAGGCTGCTTCCACATAACGCTTAATTTTAAGAATTAAAAAAATGGCAAAAAAAATTGAAAAAGTTGTAAAACTTCAAGTTAAAGGAGGACAAGCAAATCCTTCGCCACCAGTAGGGCCAGCTTTAGGTGCTGCAGGTGTTAACATCATGGAGTTTTGTAAACAATTTAATGGACGTACACAAGAAAAACAAGGTGCAGTGTTACCAGTTGTTATTACTGTGTATCAAGACAAATCATTCGATTTCGTAATTAAAACTCCACCAGCTGCTATTCAGTTAATGGAAGCTGCGAAATTGAAAAAAGCATCAGGTGTACCAAACCGTCAAAAAGTTGGTACTGTTACTTGGGATCAAGTTAGAGCTATTGCTGAAGACAAATTAGCGGACATGAACTGTTTTACTGTTGAATCTGCTATGAAAATGGTTGCTGGAACTGCACGTTCTATGGGTATAACTGTAAAAGGTGGGCAAGCTCCAGAATAATTAAAACATTTTAGGAAATGGCAAAGTTAACAAAAAGACAAAAAGAAGTATTAGCTAAAGTAGAAAAAAACAAACTTTACTCTATTGATGAAGCATCATCATTAGTAAAGGAAGTTAACTACGCTAAGTTTGATGCTTCTGTAGATATAGCAGTTCGTTTAGGTGTAGATCCTAAGAAAGCTAACCAAATGGTTCGTGGTGTAGTTTCATTACCACACGGAACAGGTAAAGATGTAAAAGTATTAGCATTAGTTACTCCAGACAAAGAAGCAGAAGCTAAAGCAGCAGGTGCAGACTATGTAGGATTAGACGAATACTTACAAAAAATTAAAGAAGGTTGGACAGATGTTGACGTTATCGTTACTATGCCAGCTGTTATGGGTAAATTAGGACCATTAGGACGTGTTTTAGGACCTCGTGGATTAATGCCTAACCCAAAATCAGGTACTGTAACTTTAGAAGTAGGTAAAGCCGTTTCTGAAGTAAAAGCAGGTAAAATCGACTTCAAAGTAGATCGTTACGGAATCATCCACGCTGCAGTTGGTAAAGTATCTTTCGATGCTGATAAAATTAAAGAAAATGCGAATGAGTTAATTCAAACTTTAATTAAATTAAAACCAACAGCTGCTAAAGGAACATATGTAAAAAGCATCACGCTTTCTACAACTCAATCTGTAGGTGTATCAGTAGATCCAAAAAGTGTAAACGCTTAAAATTAGTAGATTATGGCAATGACAAAACAAGATAAAGCAAATATGATAGATGAATTGCAAGCTGTATTAGCAGAAGCAAAAATCATCTACTTAGCAGATATCGACGGATTAAACGCTGTTAATACTACTGAATTAAGAAGAGCTTGCTTCAAAAGCAATGTATCTTTACGCGTAGTAAAAAACACTTTATTAAAGAAAGCTATGGAGCAAATCGAAGACAAAAACTTCGAAGAGCTTTACGGATCTTTAAAAGGAAATACAGCATTAATGACTGCTGAAGTTGGTAATGCACCAGCTAAAGTAATCGATACTTTCAGAAAAAAATCTGAAAAACCTATTTTAAAAGGAGCTTGGATTGAAGATAATACATTCGTAGGTGATGACAAATTACCACAATTAGTAGCATTGAAATCTCGCGAAGAATTAATCGCAGACATCATCATGTTACTTCAATCTCCAATCAAAACTGTTGTTTCTCAATTAGAGAACAAAGAGGCTGCAAAAGCAGAAGAAGGAGCTTCAGAAGAATAAGACACACTCATATCAAATAAAAGTTTAAAAAACAAAAAGCATTAAAATGGCAGATTTAAAAAAATTAGCTGAAGAGTTAGTAAACTTAACAGTTTTAGAAGTTAATGAATTATCTACAATCTTAAAAGATGAATACGGAATCGAACCAGCTGCTGCTGCTGTAGTTGTTGCTGCAGGTGGAGCAGGTGAAGCTGCTGAAGAGCAATCAGAATTCGACGTAATCTTAAAAGAAGCAGGTGCATCTAAATTAGCAGTTGTTAAATTAGTTAAAGAATTAACTGGAAAAGGATTAAAAGAAGCTAAAGATTTAGTAGATTCAACTCCAGCAACAGTTAAAGAAGCAGTTTCTAAAGACGAAGCTGAAGCTTTAAAGAAACAGCTAGAAGAAGCTGGTGCAGTAGTAGAATTGAAGTAATTTTTATTACTCAAAAATATAGGTTTGGACCTAACACAGGACGTGTTAGGTCTAAACCTTTTTACGCATAAAGTCATTATATAAACCAAAATTCATTCGAAATTGGCCACTAAAGCAACATTAAGCAACTCGACTGAGAAAAAAGAAAGATTGAACTTCTCTTCTGCAAAAGCAGTCGCTCAGTTCCCAGATTTCCTTGACATTCAGATCAAATCGTTTGAAGATTTTTTCCAGTTGGAAACAAGACCTGACCAACGAAAAAATGAAGGTCTTTACCGAACATTTGCTGAGAATTTTCCAATTACGGATACTCGCAATCAGTTTGTTTTAGAATTCTTAGATTATTTCGTAGATCCACCACGTTACACAATTGATGAGTGTATCGAAAGAGGATTAACGTACAGCGTACCATTGAAAGCTCGTCTTAAATTGTACTGTACGGACGAAGAACACGAAGATTTCGAAACTGTAGTGCAAGACGTATACTTAGGAACAATTCCTTATATGTCTCCTTCAGGATCATTCATTATTAATGGTGCAGAGCGTGTTATTGTATCTCAATTACACCGTTCTCCTGGGGTATTCTTCGGACAATCTTTCCACGCGAATGGTACAAAATTGTACTCATCTCGTATCATTCCTTTCAAAGGATCTTGGATTGAGTTCGCAACAGACATCAACAGCGTAATGTACGCTTACATCGATCGTAAGAAAAAGTTACCATTAACTACCTTATTACGTGCTATCGGATACGAAAGAGATAAAGATATCTTAGAAATTTTCGACTTAGCAGAAGAAGTAAAAGTTAATAAAGCTAATTTAAAGAAAGTTGTAGGTCGTAAACTTGCTGCACGTGTATTAAATACATGGCACGAGGATTTCGTAGATGAAGATACAGGAGAAGTTGTATCTATCGAGCGTAATGAAATTATCTTAGACCGTGAAACAATCTTAGAGAAAGATCACATCGATCAAATCGTAGATTCTGGTGTTAAGACGATTTTATTACACAAAGAAGACATCAATTCTGCTGATTATGGAATTATCCATAATACTTTACAAAAAGACCCTACTAATACTGAAAAAGAGGCAGTAGAGTATATCTATAGACAATTACGTAACGCTGAGCCACCAGATGAGGAAACAGCAAGAGGAATTATTGACAAATTATTCTTCTCTGATCAACGTTATTCATTAGGTGAAGTAGGTCGTTACAGATTAAATAAAAAATTAGGCTTAAGCATTAGCGAGGACGTACAAGTATTGACTCGTGAAGATATCATTTCGATTATTAAATACTTAATCGAATTAATCAACTCTAAAGCAGAGGTGGATGATATCGACCACTTATCTAACCGTCGTGTAAGAACGGTAGGTGAGCAAATGGCTAGCCAATTCGGAGTAGGTTTAGCTCGTATGGCTAGAACTATCCGTGAAAGAATGAATGTTCGTGACAACGAGGTGTTTACACCAATCGATTTGATTAATGCTAAAACATTATCATCTGTTATCAACTCATTCTTCGGAACGAACCAGTTATCTCAGTTCATGGACCAAACAAATCCATTATCAGAGATTACACACAAACGTCGTTTATCAGCATTAGGACCTGGAGGTTTATCAAGAGAAAGAGCGGGATTCGAGGTACGTGACGTACACCACACTCATTACGGACGTTTATGTCCAATTGAAACTCCTGAGGGACCAAACATTGGTTTGATTTCGTCATTATGTGTATTCGCTAAAGTTAATAACTTAGGGTTCATCGAAACACCGTACAGAAAAGTAGAAGATGGAAAAGTGGACGTCGAATCAGCACCAATCTATTTAACTGCGGAAGAGGAGGAATCAAAAGTAATTGCTCAAGCCAATATCGACATGACAGACGATGGTACTATTGCTACTGAACGTGTAACTGCTCGTGAAGATGGGGATTTCCCTGTTGTAACGCCAGCAGAAGTTGATTTAATTGACGTTGCACCTAACCAGATTGCATCTATCTCAGCATCATTAATTCCTTTCTTGGAGCATGATGACGCCAACCGTGCGTTAATGGGATCGAACATGATGCGTCAGGCAGTTCCATTATTAAAACCTCAAGCACCAATTGTAGGTACTGGATTAGAAAAACAAGTTGCAAAAGATTCAAGAATCTTAGTAAATGCAGAACGTGAAGGTACAGTAACTTATGTTGATGCTGACATTATAACAATTAAATATGATCGCTCAGAAGACGAAGAATTAGTAAGCTTCGATACTGCTGAGAAAACATATAATTTAACAAAATTCAGAAAAACGAATCAAGGAACTACAATTACGTTGAAACCAATTGTAAAAGTTGGTGATCGTGTAGAGAAAGGACAAGTTTTATCTGAAGGTTATGCAACAGAAGGAGGAGAATTAGCAATTGGTCGTAACATGGTTGTTGCCTTTATGCCTTGGCAAGGATACAACTTCGAGGATGCCATTGTAATCTCTGAGAAAGCTGTTCGCGAAGACTGGTTTACATCTATCCACATCGATGAGTATTCATTAGATGTACGTGATACAAAATTAGGTATGGAAGAATTAACTTCAGACATTCCTAACGTTTCGGAAGAGGCTACAAAAGACTTAGACGAAAACGGTATGATCCGTATTGGAGCAGAAGTAAAACCTGGTGATATCTTGATTGGTAAGATTACTCCAAAAGGAGAATCTGATCCAACTCCAGAAGAAAAATTATTACGTGCGATCTTTGGTGACAAAGCAGGTGATGTAAAAGATGCTTCTCTTAAAGCCTCTCCATCATTACGTGGTGTTGTTATCGACAAAAAATTATTCTCACGTAGTATTAAGGATAAACGTAAACGTTCTCAAGACAAAGCTATTATTGATAGTGTAGAAGCTGAGTACGACGTTAAATTCAACGAATTAAGAGAGATTTTATTAGAGAAATTATACGTTTTATTAAACGGAAAAACTTCTCAAGGTATTTACAACGACTTGAACGAAGAAGTAATCAAGAAAGGTGTAAAATACACACAAAAAATCTTATCT
This sequence comes from Empedobacter sp. UBA1574, assembly GCF_002322895.1. Classification (NCBI taxonomy): domain Bacteria; kingdom Pseudomonadati; phylum Bacteroidota; class Flavobacteriia; order Flavobacteriales; family Weeksellaceae; genus Empedobacter; species Empedobacter sp. UBA1574. The sequence goes on from NZ_DCOI01000027.1 coordinate 85,132, forward strand.
AATGTTGAAGATTTCTTAAATTTAACTGGAGCAGAGTCTCTTTGGACAACAGACGAGGATAAGAACGAATTAGTAAAAGAATTGTTACATAATTACAAAATTAAGTACAATGATTTACAAGGAGCACTTAACCGCGAAAGATTTACAATCTCTGTTGGAGACGAGTTACCTGCAGGTATCGTTAAATTAGCAAAAATCTACATTGCGAAAAAACGTAAACTAAGAGTAGGGGATAAAATGGCAGGACGTCACGGTAACAAAGGTATTGTTGCACGTATCGTTCGCGACGAAGATATGCCTTTCTTAGAAGACGGAACGCCAGTAAATATCGTACTTAATCCACTTGGGGTACCATCTCGTATGAATATCGGTCAGATTTATGAAACGGTATTAGGATGGGCTGGACTTAAAATGGGTCAAAAATTTGCTACACCTATCTTCGATGGTGCTGAAATCGCTGATATCGATCGCATCACAGAAGAAGCAGGTATTCCAAAACACGGTACAACATATTTATATGACGGTAATACTGGAGAACGTTTTGATCAAAAAGCTACTGTAGGGGTGATTTACATGTTGAAATTAGGACACATGGTTGACGACAAAATGCACGCGCGTTCTATCGGACCATACTCATTAATTACTCAACAACCATTAGGAGGTAAAGCACAATTCGGTGGACAACGTTTCGGAGAGATGGAGGTTTGGGCATTAGAAGCATTCGGTGCATCTAATATCTTACGCGAAATCTTAACAGTTAAGTCGGATGACGTAATTGGACGTGCGAAAACTTACGAAGCAATCGTAAAAGGAGAGCCAATGCCAGAACCTGGTATTCCAGAATCATTTAACGTATTGTTACATGAATTACAAGGTCTTGGATTAGACATAAACTTGGAAGAATAATAGGGCAACCTATTATTCTACCTTTTTCGTTATAATAATATAATTGTTAGATACATTTCTATATGTCAACAAAAAATAAAACAAGTCAATTCTCAAAAATCCGTATCGGGTTAGCTTCTCCAGAATCGATTCTTCAAGAATCTAAAGGTGAAGTTTTAAAACCTGAAACGATTAACTATAGAACGCACAAACCAGAGCGTGACGGGTTATTCTGTGAGCGTATCTTTGGACCTGTAAAAGATTACGAATGTGCCTGCGGAAAATATAAAAGAATCCGTTATAAAGGTATCGTTTGTGACCGCTGTGGGGTTGAAGTTACTGAAAAGAAAGTTCGTCGTGAGCGTATTGGACACATCAATCTTGTTGTGCCAATTGCACATATTTGGTATTTCCGTTCATTACCAAACAAAATTGGTTACATCTTAGGATTACCATCTAAGAAATTAGACATGGTAATTTACTATGAAAGATATGTAGTGATTCAACCAGGTATCGCAAAAGGACCAGAAGGTGAAGAATTAAATAGATTAGATTTCTTATCAGAAGAAGAGTATTTAGATATCTTAGAAACTCTTCCAATCGAGAATCAATATCTAGAAGATACAGATCCTAATAAATTCGTTGCGAAAATGGGTGCTGAAGCATTAGAAGACCTATTATCTCGTATCAATTTAGATGAGTTATCTTACGAATTAAGACACAAAGCACACAACGAAACTTCTAAACAACGTCGTACAGAAGCGTTAAAACGTTTACAAGTTGTTGAGTCGTTACGTGAGTCAAATATGCACCACGTAAACCGTCCAGAATGGATGGTAATGCGCGTTATTCCGGTTATTCCACCAGAATTACGTCCGTTAGTTCCATTAGATGGTGGTCGTTTTGCAACATCAGATTTAAATGATTTATATCGTCGTGTAATTATCCGTAACAATCGTTTGAAACGATTAATGGAAATCAAAGCGCCAGAAGTAATCTTACGTAATGAAAAACGTATGTTACAAGAAGCGGTTGATTCATTATTTGATAACACGCGTAAAGCATCTGCTGTAAAAGCTGATGGTAACCGTCCGTTAAAATCATTATCTGATTCATTAAAAGGTAAACAAGGTCGTTTCCGTCAAAACTTATTAGGTAAACGTGTAGATTATTCTGCTCGTTCTGTAATTGTTGTTGGACCAACACTTAAATTACACGAATGTGGTTTACCAAAAGATATGGCAGCTGAATTATACAAACCATTCGTAGTTCGTAAATTAATCGAGCGTGGAATTGTAAAAACAGTTAAATCGGCTAAGAAAATTATCGATAGAAAAGAGCCAGTTGTTTGGGATATTTTAGAAAATGTAATCAAAGGTCATCCAGTTTTATTAAACCGTGCCCCTACGTTACACCGTTTAGGTATCCAAGCATTCCAACCGAAATTAATCGAAGGTAAAGCAATTCGTTTACACCCATTAGTGTGTACTGCCTTCAATGCCGATTTCGATGGTGACCAGATGGCTGTTCACTTACCATTAGGACCAGAAGCTGTTTTAGAAGCACAATTATTAATGTTGGCTTCTCAAAATATTTTGAATCCTGCAAATGGTTCTCCAATTACTGTACCTTCTCAGGATATGGTTTTAGGTCTTTACTACATGACGAAAATTCGTCGTACAGACCACCAATTTACAGTAAAAGGAGAAGGATTAACTTTCTATTCAGATGAAGAAGTTCAAATTGCATACAACGAAGGAGCTGTTGACTTAAACGCGCCAATTCGTGTAAAAGGAACAATTCGTGTAGGAGAGGAGTTGATAGAAAATCAATTAATCGAAACTTCTGTAGGACGTGTGTTATTCAACCAAATCGTTCCGAAACAAGTAGGTTATATTAATGAAGTATTAACGAAAAAATCGTTACGTACAATTATTAATAAAATTATCAAGATTACAGATTTCCCTACAACGGCTGCTTTCTTAGATGATATGAAACAATTAGGATACCGTAATGCCTTCGAGGGTGGTTTATCATTCTCATTAGGAGATATCTTAATCCCAGAACAAAAGAAAGACCTTATCTCAGGTGCGATCAACCAAGTTGAGAACATTAAGATGAACTATAACATGGGTCTTATTACAAATAACGAACGTTACAACCAAGTTATTGATGTTTGGACAACAACAAACGCGACATTAACAGAAATTGTAATGAAACGTATGACAGAAGATCAACAAGGATTTAACTCTGTATTCATGATGCTTGATTCTGGAGCACGTGGATCTAAAGAGCAAATTCGTCAGTTATCAGGTATGCGTGGATTGATGGCTAAACCTCAAAAAGCTGGTTCTACTGGTGGGGATATCATCGAAAACCCAATTATCTCTAACTTCCGTGAAGGTCTGTCTATCTTAGAGTACTTTATTTCTTCGCACGGTGCGCGTAAAGGTCTTGCCGATACTGCCTTAAAAACTGCCGATGCTGGATACTTGACTCGTCGTTTAGTTGACGTTGCGCAAGACGTTATCGTAATGCACGAAGATTGTGGTACATTAAGAGGTTTAGAAGTATCTGCACTTAAGAAAAAAGAAGAAATCATCGAAAGTTTATCTTCTCGTGTATTAGGTCGTACTTCATTAAATGATATTTACAACCCAGATAATGGTGAATTAATCATTTCTGCTGGTAACATTATTACAGAAGATATTGGTGATGCCTTAGAAGCAGCTGGTATTGAAAATGTAGAAGTTCGTTCTCCATTAACATGTGAAGCAAAAACTGGAATTTGTGCTAAATGTTACGGACGCAACTTAGCTACAGGTAAAGGTGTTCAGAAAGGTGAATCAGTTGGTGTAGTTGCTGCGCAATCTATTGGTGAGCCTGGTACACAGTTAACATTACGTACTTTCCACGTTGGGGGTACTGCGGGTAACGTTTCTGAGCAAAATACAATTAATGCTAAAGTTGATGGTACAATTGAGTTTGATGACTTACGTACTGTTGAATCGACAGATGATGCAGGTAACAAAGTAGATACAGTTGTTTCTCGTTCTACAGAGATGAAAGTAATTGACGATTTAGGAAACGTTCGTCAACAAACTAACATCGCTTATGGTACTATCTTATCTGTTAAAAACGGAGCTAAAGTTCAAAAAGGTCAAGAGATTGCAAGTTGGGACCCTTATAACGGGGTAATCATCGCAGAATCTACTGGTAAAATCGAATACGAACAATTAGAGCAAGGGGTAACTTTCCAAATTGAAATCGATGAGCAAACAGGATTCCAAGAAAAAGTTATTTCTGAATCACGTAATAAAAAATTAGTTCCAGCGTTAAGAGTTATCACGATTGATGGTGAAGAAAAAACATATAACTTACCAGTAGGTGCACACTTAATGGTAAATGATGGTGAAAAAATTAATGCAGGTAAAATCTTAGTTAAGATTCCTCGTAAGTCAGCTAAATCTGGCGATATTACAGGAGGTTTACCTCGTATTACAGAGTTGTTAGAGGCTCGTAATCCATCTAATCCAGCAGTTGTTTGTGAAATGGATGGAGTTGTTTCTTTTGGTAAAATAAAACGTGGTAACCGTGAAATCATCGTTGAATCTAAAAATGGTGAAATCCGTCGTTACTTAGTTAAATTATCAGCACAGATCTTAGTTCAAGAAAATGACTTCGTACGTGCAGGTGAGCCTTTATCAGATGGAGCAATTACACCAGAAGATATTTTAAGAATCTTAGGGCCAACAGCGGTTCAAGAATACTTAGTAAACGAGATTCAAGATGTATACCGTTTACAAGGGGTAAAAATTGATGACAAACACTTCGAAATTATCGTACGTCAAATGTTACGTAAAGTTCGTATTGTAGACTCAGGAGATTCAAGATTCTTAGAAGATAGTTTAGAGCACAAAGACGATTTCATGCAAGAAAACGATCGTTTATTTGGAATGAAAGTCGTAGAAGATGCTGGTGATTCTGACACATTAAGTCCAGGACAAATCATCACAGTTCGCGAATTACGTGACGAAAACTCTAAATTAAAACGTGAAGACAAAAACTTAGTGACAGCTCGTGAGGCTTTACCTGCAACAGCAGAAGCCGTTTTACAAGGTATTACAAGAGCATCTTTACAAACTAAATCTTTCATGTCTGCGGCATCGTTCCAGGAAACTACAAAAGTTCTTAACGAAGCAGCTGTAGCTGGTAAAGTAGACGGTTTAGTAGGATTAAAAGAAAACGTTATTGTTGGACACTTAATTCCTGCCGGAACTGGATTAAAAGAGTATCAAAACATCATCGTAGGATCTAACCGTGAATACGAGGAATTAATAAACGCAAAACAAGAATTATAATGTCAGAAAATCAACAAAACGAAGGATTAAACATTGAGTTAAACGAATTAGTAGCTCAAGGTGTTTATGCTACAGGAGCAATCATCAACCACTCACCATCTGAGTTCGTTGTAGATTTCGTTCAATTTTTACCAGGTGCTAGACCATCAGTAAAATCAAGAATTATTTTGTCTCCATTACAAGCAAAACAATTATCTCAATCGTTAGCAGAAAACGTAACTAACTTTGAGAAAAGCTTTGGTGTAATCAAAGAACCTCAAGTAAACAACGGTACTGCAACTTACGAAGCTTAAGAATCATTCTTAATATTTCAAAAAGTCCCTCAATCTTAGATTGGGGGATTTTTTTATGCAATCAAAACTATCAAATCATTAAAAATAATCTTATAAATGTTAGATCAATTATTAAATTGATAATTATTTATGATATTAATGCGAATAATTTAAAAATAAAATACATTAATCTTTTTAACAGTATTTTTTTGAATCGAAAAAATGTTTAGATTTGTATTTAGCAAATAACACAAGAATGTCTGACTATAAATTAATTCTACCTTCTATGGGAGAAGGTGTAATGGAAGCTACTGTAACAAATTGGATCAAAAATATTGGCGATTCGATTAGTGAAGATGAATCGGTTGTAGAAATCGCAACAGATAAAGTAGATTCTGATGTTCCTTCGCCAGTTGCAGGAGTTTTAAAAGAAATCTTAGTTCCAGTAGACAAAATTGCAAAAGTAGGTGAGCCTATCGCAATTTTGTCTGTTGATAGAGTTGTAGAACAAGCTGATTCGGTAGAAGAAGTAGATACAAATAGCGATCAGGAAATTGCTGATGCAGCAAAATCTATCGAAGCTGAAGTTGCAACAATCAAAACTGAAACGCTTATTACTTCGTCAGATGATAAATTTTATTCTCCTTTAGTAAAATCTATTGCGAAAGAAGAAGGTGTTTCTCAGGCTGAGTTAGATCAAATTTTAGGTTCAGGAAAAGACGGACGTGTAACGAAAGATGATATTTTGGATTTCGTTAAAAATAGAGGAAATCAACCAGCGAAAACAGTTGTTACGACTTCTGTTGCTGCACCAGTTGCTCAACCTCAAGCACCGCAAGTGCAATCTGCGCCAATTTCTGTTGGTGAAGGAGACGAAATTATCGAAATGGATAGAATGCGTAAAATTATTGCGCAAAATATGCTACAAGCAAAACAAATTGCTCCTCACGTAACGTCTTTCGTAGAAGTTGATATGACGAATATTGTGTTGTGGAGAGATAAAAATAAAAATGAATTTCAGAAAAAACATGGTGAGAAAATTACCTTCATGCCAATTTTTATCGAAGCTGTAGCAAAAGCAATTCAAGATTTCCCAATGATTAATGCTTCGGTTGTTGGAGATAAAATTATTAAGAAGAAAAATATCAATATTGGAATGGCGGCTGCTTTACCAAGTGGAAATTTAATTGTTCCTGTTATCAAAAATGCAGATCAATTTAATTTAGCGGGGTTAGCTTCTCAGGTTAATGATTTAGCAAATCGTGCGCGTAATAATAAATTGAAACCAGCAGAAATACAGGGAGGAACGTATACAATTACAAATATTGGTTCTTTCGGAAATACATTAGGAACGCCAATTATTCCTCAACCTCAAGTAGCTATTTTGGCTGTTGGTGCAATTGTGAAAAAACCTGCTGTTATCGAAACTCCGCAAGGAGATATGATTGCAATTCGTCATAAAATGTACTTATCTCATGCTTACGATCACCGTGTTGTGGATGGAGCTTTAGGAGGTATGTTTGTAAAACGTGTTGCCGAATATCTAGAGGCTTTCGATATGAATACGCCTGTGTAAGAGTAAAATAATACTAGATATAAAAAATCCAACTAATTTTAGTTGGATTTTTTTCGTTTAAATTTATAAGTAAGCATTACACCGCCTTTGTAAAGCAGCCACTCCCCACTTTTATTAAATGATTGCGCAGAATCATATCGTCCCAAATTAGGAGAATCTTCTTTATAATATCCTTTGTAATTTCCTTGAGAGTGTCCTCCACCAACAAAAACATCTAATCCCCAATGTTCGTTAATTTTTACTTGATAACCTATTGTAGCTCCTGTTAAGATTGCTACTCCACGTTGATATTTATCAGTGTTCCAATAATTCCATTTTTGAATATCAAAGAAACCAACTCCAATGTTTGGACCTATATAAAATTTACTAAAAGATTTATCAAAGTAATATCTACCTTCACCAAAAGCCATATACATTTGTAAATGATTACCTGCAAATGATTTCCAAGGAGAGATAAAACCGTCAGCTTGTAAAGTTATTCTATCTGTGATTGCATGTTCAACACCAAGATTTACCATTGCAAGTGGCATTGTTAACGCATTAACTTTTATTTGTGTTTCTCCTTTTTGAGCAAAGATTGTGGCGGGAAATAACAACCAAATTAATTTATTCATTCGTAATTTTTATCAGTTTGCGAAGCTAAGGTAAAAAAAAAGGTTTATTTAGATATTAATTCAAGCTTTTTTATAACTTTACTTAACATTTAATATATTATGGCACCAATCATATCAATCCTAATAATATTTTTGATTTTCGGAATTTTTGTTTCGATATTCTTTGTTATTGCCGTATCTGATGCGAAAGTCAGAGAGAAAAATGAACAACATACGCTGAAAAGTTTACCAGATCAGGTAGATCTAAAGGCTGTTGTACGTTATAATATTGGGCGTCCGCAAGGTAGATTTCTTAAAATGAAATCTTTTCAAGGAAGTGGTGTGTTGTATGCGCAAGGAGAACAATTAATCTTCAAAGATATTTTGGGTAATGAAGATCATATTTTTGATTTGAAAACATGCAAATTATCTTGGGTTGAGAACAAAATAAATGGGATTACAAATGCTTTTAAAGTAGCAGATCACGAAGCTATCATCTTCTTTTATATTGATAAAGGTGTCTTTATTTTTAATGCAATTGAAGAAAATGCGTCGACTTCAGATTTATATATTCGTTTGAAAGAATTGCGTAAAAGTATTAGAAATGCTAAAAAAGCTGAGTCGGCAAGTGAATAGTTAATCCAGCTCGGAAACCGCTCATATCTTTAAAATCCTTATTTTCTCTAAACTCGAAAGAATAGCCAGCATTTAACTCTACAATGCTCAAAACTGCGATACCAGCTTTTGGAGTAATTGTCCACGGAGAAACTTCAGTACGGATAACATAAAAAGCAGAGTTAAAGTTAGAGCTATATGGATCACCAGTATTGTTGCGAAAATTGAACATATATCCAGCTCCAACTTCTGGAATTACACGAAATTTGTCTTTCATATAACCCAAATTAGCATTGGCGCTAAACGTCAAAATATTGTTATTATCTTGTACTAAGAACAAATCTGTTCCAACTTTTCCGTAATTTCCGTTCCAATATTCATAACCAAGATTAATTGTAAAATAATCGGATAAATTTTGTTGTGCTTTCGCTTGAAAACTAATGATAAAAACAAAGATTGCGATGAACTTTTTCATGTGATAAAATTAATGAATTATTTAGCTTTCTCCCAAAAAATAAATTTTCATCATCATTAATGATTTTTTATTTCAAATTGAGAGGTATATTTACTCCAATTGAAAATTGAAAACCTTTGATAGGTTTAAAACTATCTTTTTTATTAATCTTAAAACCATATCCAAAACCAAAATCTACAAAAGAAGCTAATGAAATACCAGCTTTTGGAGTAATTGTATAAGGTGTAAATTCACTTTCTACAAATGGAAAAATATACATCAACTGGCTCGCGGCAACATATCCTGTAATGCCAACTTCAGGAATTACGTGAAAATTATCTCGCATATATCCCATATTAGCATTTGAGTCTAATTTAAAATCAACCATATTATCACCTAAGCCGAAAAGAAAAAATAAACCTGCTTTACCAAAGTTTCCAGATTGATTAGAGTAGCTTAAGGTTGGTCCCCATAGAACTTCTTGTTAATAAGAAAAAGAACTAAACAAAAGAAAGAGTGAAAGAATAATTTTTTTAATAAATATGGGATAGTTTTTCGTTAAACAAATATAATGTAAATATAAATAGCTACAACTTATCTTGTTGTAGCTATTTATAATGATTTATTAAAATTTAAAATCTACTCAAAATTTTAATCCATCGTGAATCCTTTTGTATAGATTCGTCCGTAATAATCTGCAAATTTAATTGACACGCGACCTTTATAATTTTTTAAGATTTTTTCGATATCGTCTTGTGAACTTACATTTTTATCATTGATAGATAAGATAATAAATTCTTCTTGAACACCTGCTGCTGCTAATTTTCCTGCATTATCTAAATGTTTTACCATGACACCATAATTAATTCCGAAACTATCTTTTTGACGTTCTGTTAATGGCTCAAATTCTGCACCAAGAACTTCAGTTGGCGTTAAGTCAGATTTGCTTCTCACTTTAGTGCTTCCTTTAGCATCTTTCAATGTGATGTTGTATGTTTTCTCAGAGTTTCCACGTCTTACAGTAAGTGCAACATTGTCACCAGGACGTTTGCTACCTACGATGAATGATAACGAAGAGAAAGATGTAATTGGTTTTCCATCAACAGCTGTAATGATGTCTCCTTCTTCGATTCCAGAATCAATTGCTGATCCTTTCGCAACCAATTCAGTTACCATTACTCCATTATCGGTTTTAATGTTCTTTTTGAACTGTTTGTTATATTGTTTTACAGCATCTTCATTCGATAAATCAAAACCTTTGATACCTAAATATCCACGTTGTACAATTCCGTACGATTTGATATCCTCAACAACTTTTTTTACCAAGTTTGCAGGAACAGCAAACCCGTAACCAGAATAAGCTCCTGTTGGCGAAGAAATAGCTGTATTAATACCAATTAAATCTCCGTTTGCATTCACCAAAGCACCACCAGAGTTTCCTGGATTAATCGCTGCATCGGTTTGAATAAACGATTCGATTGGTGATTCAGAATTTTTACCTAAAATATTAATGCTACGCCCTTTTGCTGAAACAATACCTGCTGTAACAGTAGAAGTCAATCCAAATGGATTACCAACTGCTAACACCCAATCTCCAACATTAATGGCATCAGAATCGACAAATTTTGTGAATGGTAAACCTTTTTCACTAATTTTCAATAAGGCAATATCTGTACTTGGATCAGTTCCAACTAATTCAGCAATATAACTTTTTTGATTATTCAAAGTCACTTCAATCTTAGAAGCACCTTGTATCACGTGATTATTTGTAACTATATATCCATCTTGAGAAATAATTACACCAGAACCCATTCCGGATGGTTGATCTTGATCTGGTTGCTGTTGTTGTCTTCTTCTTTGTTGTTGTTCTGGTTGACCAAAAAAGAAATCAAAAGGATCAAACATTTGTTGCTGTTGTTGCTGTCTTTGATTCGAATAATTTTTGATACTCACAACCGTATGTACTGCTTTGTTAGATGCCTGCACAAAGTTTGGCGCATCATAGCCATAATTTCCTTTATAATCTACAAATTCAAAGTCTCCGTTTTTCTGATGACTTGCGTTTGTAATAAATGGATTACTTCCATTTTCGTTCATCAAATAAAAACCTCCCATAGTTGTCATAGAACTCACTAATCCAACTAATAAGTATCCTGTATATTTTTTCATCTTTATTATATAAGTTTTTAATGTTTTAGATTTAATCAAATTTAAGACCAAAATTTTAACATTTCAAACCGTTTAACGCATGTTAACACTATATTATAAATCTTTTATAACATTAGTTAAGAGTGACAAAAATGTCTTTACTTTGTTTAAAATTAAAGAAGTTGAAATTAAAATTTTATAAATATCAAGGAGCTGGGAATGACTTTGTCATGATTGATGATCGAGAAAAAACGTTTCCAATCTCTACAGAATTGATTAATAGGCTATGTGATCGTAATTTTGGTATAGGAGCTGATGGTTTGATTTTGTTACAAAATGATGAAAATTCAGACTTCAGAATGGTGTATTTCAATTCGGATGGAAACGAAAGTACAATGTGCGGAAACGGAGGACGTTGTATTATTCGATTTGCAAATGATTTGGATGTTGCCAATGACAAAATGACATTTAATGCGATTGATGGTTTGCATCATGGTATCGTAGATCAAGAAGTTATTCGTTTACAGATGATTGATGTAAATGAAGTAGAAGATCACGACAAATATTTATTTATGAACACAGGTTCCCCGCATCACGTAGAATTTGTGGAGAATTTGAAAGATATTAATGTCTACAAAAAAGGAAAAGCAATTCGTAATGGTGCGCCTTATTTTGAGAAAGGTTCTAACGTAAATTTTGTTGAAGTTATGCCAGATAATAGTCTTGCAATTCGTACGTATGAGCGTGGAGTAGAGGACGAAACCTTGGCTTGTGGAACAGGAATTACGGCAGCTGCGATTTCTGCTTATGTCAAAAATTTGGTAGACAAAAAAGATATCAAAGTAAAAGCAATGGGTGGAGATTTATCTGTAAATTTTGAAGAAAATAATCATAACTTTGTCAATGTTTGGTTAAATGGACCAGCAGTAAAAGTTTTTGAAGGTGAAATTGAAATTTAATTCAATCCAATGAAAAAATTAAATTTAGTATTAATATTAATCTGTTCATTCGCATTTGTAGGATGTACATTTATAGACGGTTTCAAAGGGAATGCAACCAAAGATGGTTATATCTATATTTCTCGTGGAGCTAAATTTGAACAAGTTTTAGATTCTTTAAAACCATTTTTGAAGGATGTAAAATTGTTCAAACAATATGCAGAAGATGCAGATTATCCAGCAACGATAAAATCTGGAAAATATAAAATATCAAGCTCAGATTCTAACCGCGATATTATTGATCGTTTGCAAGGGGGAGAGCAAGAAGAAGTGAAGCTTCGTATCAAAAATGAGCCAACAATTTATCATTTGGCGGGTTCAGTTTCCAAACAAATTGATATGGACTCTATCGAAGTTTTGACAGCTATTCGCGATTTTGTGAAAGAAAAAAACGATACAACGTTAAACGACGAAACAGTTAAACAATATTTTATTCCAGAAACGTATTTCGTGTATTGGGGATTAACACCAGAAAAGTTTGTGGACAAAATGGTGGCGCAGCACGACAAAGTGTGGAATGCAGATCGTTTGGCAAAAGCAAAAGCGCTCAACATGACACCTTTGCAAGTGACAACTTTGGCGTCTATTGTACAGTTGGAATCATCTGATAATATGGATGAACAACAAAAAGTTGCACGTGCATATATGAATCGTTTGGCGAAAGATATGCGTTTAGAAGCCGATCCAACATCTATTTATGCGTACAAAATGGAAAATGGTTGGGATCAAAAAGTACAACGTGTGTACAAAAAATGGACGTGGTCTTCGAATGCGTACAACACATATCGTAACAAAGGTTTGCCACCAGCACCAATTTGTTTACCAAATTTAGGAGCAATTGATGCGGTTTTATCACCAGCAAATCACGATTTTATTTTCTTTGTTGCAGATCCTAAAAAACCAGGTTACCACATTTATACCAATGATTATCAGGAACATTTGAAAAATGCTGAGAATTATAGAAATTGGTTAAAAGAGAATAATATCAAATAGTTGTATCTTTAGCTAAACCAATTTTAGTTATGTTACAACCAAATTATACAAAAAGAGAATTCCTAAAACTGCTTGGTACAGGTAGTTTAGGAATTTTTTTTATGTCTTTTTATTCGTTTGATGATTTTTTGGATGATGATTTAATAATCTTGACAAAAGATGATGCAAAATATGATCAATACCGAAAATCATTCAACAAAAGAATTGAGAAGTTTCCGAAAATTATAGCAGTTTGTAAATCTGAAACTGGAATAAAAAAAGCAATTGCATTAGCAAACGAAAAGAAACTAAAAATTGCCATTCGAAGTGGAGGACATAGTTTTGAAGGTTTTTCGAATGTTGATAACGGATTGTTGATTCATCTTGGATTGATGAAGAAAATTACGTGGTTGCAAGAGAATAAAGTGAAATTACAACCAGCTTGTTTGTTGCAAGAGATTTATGCGAATTTTTTACCTAAGAAAAGAATTATTCCAGCTGGTTCGTGTGGAACTGTCGCTATTGGTGGTTTGACTTTGGGCGGTGGTTATGGTTTTTTTAGTCGGAAATATGGTTTGACTTGTGATAATCTGCTTCGTGTAAAAATGATCGATTACAAAGGAAATACAATCGACTCTGATAAAGATCCAGATTTACTTTGGGCGTGTAAAGGAGGAGGAAATGGAAATTTTGGAGTTGTGACGGAATTACATTTCAAAACTTATCCAGCACCACAATCTTTCAGTGGATATCGCATGAAGTTTAATAATTTGACTTCTGATAAATTTGTCAAATTAATTCTACTTTGGTTTCAAGCAACGGAAAAGTTACCCAACGATGCTTTTTCGGCTTTTGTGTTGAATGGAAAATTTTTAACGATTTTATTTACCAATTTTGCAACAAATCAAACTGATTTTGAGAAAACATTTTCGAGTTTAATTCCACTAGCGAATGATTACAAACCGATGAAAAATAGAAATCTGGCTGTTGCACTCAAAAATTATTATGGTGTAACAGAACCAATTTATTTCAAAAATTCTTCGGCTGGTTTGTACACAGGAATTGAAGATATAGAAAAAGGTTTGGAAGATATTTTTGCAAAAGTTGTTGCTTCTAAAGGAATGATTTATCAGATCAATACTTTGGGAGGAAAAATAAATGAAGTCAAAGCTTCAGATTCTGCTTATCCACATCGTGATATTAATTATTTGAGCGAATTACAAGCATATTGGGATTTGCCTTCGCAAGAAGAAAAGTTGACAAAATCATTTGAAGAAGTGCAACAATTGTTAAGAAATCTTGGAAATGTAAAACAATACCGAAATTATCCAGATATCAATTTTCCTGATGCAAATAATGCTTATTTCGGGAATAATTTGGTTCGATTACAAAAGTTGAAAAAGAAATATGATCCGAATAATTTGTTTGATTATCCACAAGTGATTAAATAGTAAAAGCCCTTCAATTGAAGGGCTTTTACTATTTAATTCATTTATTTTAGAACTTATATCGTAAACTCACGATAAAATACCTTCCCAAAACATTTTTAGTTGTAGTCGATATGTAGTTATCATTAAATCCATTCGAAACAATTACGTTATTTCCTAATAAGTTTCCACCTGTAAGAGTTAAATAAGTTTTCTTCGCAATATTATATCGTGCAGAAGCATTCCATTCTTTTGCTGTGTTTATTTCTACTCCATCGCGGTATTGTAAACGATAAGAGAAATCGGTCTGAACTAATAATTTACTTGTAGCGGACCAAGCAGCTTCTCCATATGGACGCCAGTTCGTAAATTTCTGTTCAGATAATGATTGATATTTACTTAGGTTTAAATTAACCCCAGCCTTCAATTCAAATTTCTTTTTGAATGTAAATGAGTTCTCTAAATTATAAGTTTGATTAAAACTCTTGTTGTTAACATTGTTTAATTTATCATTTGTTACAACACCATTTTTGTATTCAATATTTCGTGTAATGGTATAATAATTAGAAGTAGAAATATTACCTGTTAATCGTGCATTGTACCATTTAGCAAAACGCTTCCCAATCATGAAATATCCTGAATAAGTTTCTTGGTTATTACCAGAATTAATTAAGGTATTGAACTGGTAGTTATTTACAATTGTATCGTTTCCAGAGATGATAAAATCACGGTTTAAAACAGATTGTGTTTGTATACTTTTTTCTTGTAACGTATAACTTAAATTCGCAAAAATATTAAAGAATGTGAACGAGTTAAAATGACTAAAATTAAGACTTGCTGTATGTGTCAAAGCTTGTCTTAAGTTTCTATTTCCATAGAAAATCGATTGATAACTTTGAATGGTATACGAGTCATTAAAATCTTTTGTGTACGGATAGCTATAGTTTTGTGTATAACTAGCGCGAACACTTGTTGCATTGTTGAACTTGTATTGCAAATTCAGGTGAGGTAAAAATTTCGTTTCCGAACGATTTAATTTTTCACCATCTTGGTATTTCGATTTCTCATTAAAGAACGAAACTCCAGCTCCAGCATCTACTTGAAAGTTTCCTAATTTTTTTGTCAATGTTACATCGGCAAAAGTCTCGTTGTAATCTAAATCTGTATTACTGATTAATGAATTATCATTCATTAATTTCTGAAAATCATAGATTTTATTTTCAAAATCTTGCGTACTAAAATTTGTTCCAACTTTAATTTTAAGGTTAGATGTATTTGTCAACAAGTGATTGTAGATTCCGTATAATTGAACAGTGTTCAAAACAAAGTTTTGATCTTGATTGATATTATATTGATTATTTACTTGAGATAAATTCTTGAACAAATTAAAAGACGAGAACGGATTTGCTGTTGATAAAACATTGTAATCTGGCGTATCTTTTTGATATTGATGACGGAAATATAAACCAACATTATCATCGCGTCCAACTTTACGGATGTAAGATAAAGTTTGTGATAAAGAGTAATTCTTTTGTTCAGAATTTACATTTCTAAAGCTATTTTTTTGATCGTTATAATAGCTATCAACTAATTGCTCATTCTCGCTATCTAAATAATTAAAGTTTAAGCGATATTTAATTTGTCCTTTATCATTCGGATTATAATCTAAACGCAAACGCGACATTCCCATAAAAATATTGCTCTTATTTTGTTCCTGATCGACAGTTGTATAAGGTGTTTCGATGTTGTTGTAATAACGCTCAGATTTAGAATTGTAACGAATGTTATTTGTATTAAGTAAACCAAACCCAGAGATTTTTAGTTTCTTATTTGGTTCAACACCAAAATGGACAGCACCATTATAGGTATTCATACTCGGCGCATCATTTTTTGTCATCAAGTTTAGATTGTTCGAATTTCCTCTTAATGAATAGATACTTCCTTCAGAATTAAATTCAGAATATCCACCAAAGAAGCTCATATAATCATCTTGATCAAAAACTTGTTTCCCGAATGTATTAAAATCATTGATTAATGTTCCGTCTGTTTTTTCTGAGAAATAGAAAATCTTTGCTTGTGCATCTGTATGTTTGTCTGCATCTCCACCTAGTGTTACATTACCAAATGCAAGACGTTTCATATCATCTTTTAGTTCGATGTTTAACGAGAATTGTTCGTCATCTTCTTGTAAGGAAGAAGCAAAAGGATTTGATTTGAACTTTGTGTTTAATTGTATTTTAGAAACCGCATCCGAAGGTAAATTTTTGTTCAATAATTTTTCGTTACCACCCAAAACTTCACGTCCACCAACTGTTACTTGCGACATTGGTTTACCTTTGTACATTACCTTACCATTCTGAACTTCAATTCCAGGTAATTTTTTAAGAATATCTTCTAATGTTTCCTCATTTCCAACTTTGAAAGAATCTGCATCAAACTCAATTGTATCACCTTTTACTTTGATTGCTTGTTGAGCTTTTACAATTGTTTCTTTTAAGGAAATTTCTTTTCCTTGTTTAAGCTTTATTTTTTTGTTGACATTTTCAGTCAAATCAACATTCTCAACATATGTTTCGTAACCAGCTTGCTCAATTTCGATGTCATATTTTTGTCCACAAGGCAATTTGAATTCAAATTCACCCATATTGCTTGTAAAAACAAAACCTTTGCCTTCGTTTTTACTATCAAAAATAGAGACAGAAGCGTCTGTAACAGGAATTCCAGCATCATTTGCAACAGATCCTTTTAATTTACATTCTTGCGCAAACGAGATTTGAGCTGCAGAAGTAAATAAAATTAGATAGAGTAATTTCTTCATATGTATTTTTTAGTTGATGACTCAAATAGAGTTTTTTGTAAAACACATCTGTTTATGTGTTAGAAACAGATGTGTTTTTATATGTTTTGAATGAATTATTTAGTGTCTAGACCTCCATTCATTTGTTCTTGCATTTTTTTCTGAATATCCATTACGATTTTCATAAATTGATCTTGTGTAACAACTTCTCCTTTTGTAGGTAAAGCAATTTTCAATTCTTTTTCAGAAATTTTTAAATCTTTCAATGTGTAAATTAATTTAGCTCCATTCATTTCAAACTCAGCTTTTATAATCAAACCTGGCAATCCAGCTAATGAAGTTGGTCCATCTTTTATAGGGATTTCTGGCGCATACCAAGCTGTCACAGGAATAGAATCCATCATAACGCCTTCTGCTTTTGTCGCTTTGTAACCAGCTATATCAGTTTTTTCACGCGAGATTTTCCATTTGTAATCTGGAATTTGATCTTTAATCAAATATTGTTTTACACCCATATCAACTTCTTTGTAATACAAATTTGGAGTTACAGTAAAGTCTTTATAAGTTGGTTTATTATCCATTGCAGCCATTTGTTGAGCAATTATTCCTAATCCACCTTGTCCGTTATTTACTTTTTCTTCTAATGTAAATGTTGAATTTTTGGAATTACTTTTAAAGAAGTAAGTCATAAAAATTCCTGCATCAATTTCAGCTTTTAGCATTCCTCCAACTTGAGCTCTGTATGCTTCTGGAATAGTTTTCATGGTTTTTTCGTAGTCCATTTTAACTTCCATTACATAAGTTGCATCGATATTTTGTGTTTTATTGTCTTGCGCGATAGAAATTGTAGCTGTAATAATTCCTAAGGCAAATGTTAAGATTGCTTTTTTCATAATTGTTGTATTTGTCTAATTAGTCTGCTTTTGTAGACTAATGTTACAGATAATTTTTGAATTTATTTTAAAAATAAAATGTCATTCAAAAAGTTAAGGATTTTCAAATAACATTTTTATCTAGCGATTTATTGATAATATTATAATAAATACGTCGAGACATTTCCTCCTTTTTTGATAAAATCTTCTTTCAATTCATCAAAAAGTTCTTGGTTAATAGCCTTTGTTGTTCCTTCTAAAATATATGTTGTATATCCCAATGCTAAAGCATCTTTTGCTGTGTAATATACACAATAATCTGCTGCTAAGCCGCAAATGTATACACTCGTTATATTATGATCTTTTAAGAATCCATTTAGCCCTGTTGGATTCTTTTTATTCACATCAAAAAAAGCACTATACGAATCAACTTCTGGATTCATACCTTTTCGGATGATTGCACTTATTTTATTTTGCTTGATATCTTTGTGTATTTCTGCTCCTTTAGTGCCTTGTACACAATGATCTGGCCACAAAACCTGACGATTTCCACCTAATTCGATTACATCAAAAGGTTGTTTATCTGTATGTTGAGAAGCAAAACTTTTGTGATTTGCAGGATGCCAATCTTGCGTTGCCACAACAACATCATACTTTTCTTGTAATTTGTTTATGCGTTCGATAATTTTATCTCCATCATTCACAGCTAAGGAACCTTCTGGTAAAAAATCGTATTGCATATCTACGATGATTAAAGCTTTCATAGTATTTTATTTCTTAAGATTAATTTAGAATTAAATATAAGTTTTATAATATGAAATTGAACCAATTTTTTATGAAAATTAATCGAATTTTAAGAAATCTTAATCTCGTTTATTTACGCCAGAATTTCGCATTTCTTCAAAACGTGAGCGTTGTTCTTGCATCAATTTATCAAATTCTGTTTGCGAAATAGCACCTTTATCTTTTGGTTTTTCGATTGGTTTTGAATTTGTTGATGTTTTGATATCCGTCAAAGAAATAATTTTAGAGCCTTTAAACATGCCTCTGTTAATTTCTGTTTGTACTTCTGCAATCAAACCTGGTAATCCCCAATAATTTTCTGGACCAGTTTTATATTTTAATGTTGGAATGTACCAAACTGTTGTCTGAACGCTATCAATAATAGCAGTTGCTTTTTTAGCTTCATTCCCTAAGATTGTTTTTGTTTCTCGTGTTAATTTCCAATCAAAATTTTGCAAAGAATCTTTTACAACATAGTTTTTTCCCATCATGCTTTGCTCTTTTAATAGCAAATGATTTGTACTATTTTTATAAATATTATCTCCATTCATCGACATCATTCGCATTCCGCCACCACGTGGACCTCGTAATCCTTGACTTTGATCATTTGATATTTTTTCAACCATTTTATACAAGGATTCGTCTCCCAAAATAGTCAACTTAGCTTCTTGCGGCTCTTGAATATTTTTCTTGAATTGCTCTTGCATTTCTTTTGGCATCGTACGTCCATTACCGCCACCAGGAGGTTGAAACGTAAAATCGTCTGGTAAAATAATACGCGTTGTGTACGAAATTTCTACTTTTTCTTGTTGCGCAAAGGCAGAAAAACTAAATAGAAAAATAAAAACTGAAATTATTTTTTTCATTTTAAATGTGATTATAGCTCTTAGACAAGAAATAGTATAAAATGTTTAATGAGTAATTAAAAAAATTAATCTTTTTTATCAATAGTTTCTGAGCGCATCGATTTGAATCGTTCCATTTGCTTATCAGATAATTCTTTGAATTCTTTCTCTGTAATTACATTTTTTTCTTTTGGCTTTTCTATCGGTTTCATATCTGGAACTTCTTTAACTTCTGTAGCTTTTATAGTTACATTTCCAAAAGATTTTTTATCAGATTTTGAAGTGTTGATAATTTCCATTTCTAAAATCAATCCAGGTAAACCATTGTACATAGAAGGTCCGTCTTTGACAGCGATACTCGGAGTATACCAAGCAACAACAGATTTTGTACTATCAATAACTGCAGTTGCTTTTTTGACATCAAAACCAATTAATTTTTTAGTTTCACGTGTCAATTGCCATTTGTACTCGGTTAATTTATCTTTTATTAAATACGATTTATCCATCAAATTAGCGCTTTTCGAATATTCCTTTTTTGATAGATCTTTTACAATTCCATTTCCTCCACCAGAAAAACTCACAGACATAGAAAAGCCTCCATTACCTTGACCATTACTAATTTTTTCAACTTTTTTATACGTAGATAAATTATCATTAATTGTTAGTGTAAAATCTTTAGGTTCCGACAGGCTCTTATACATATTGTCATAAAAGTCTTTTGGTAAACTAACAGAACCAGAAGTTTCAACTTTCATATTTTTCTTTAGCTCATCTACGTTAACATCAATAATTTCTTGATAATTCACTTCAAGTTTTTGTGCAAAAGACGAAGTTGTAAGTAGAACGCAATAAGTAAATAATGTAAATAATTTTTTCATTGTAGTTTGATTTGTTCTACAATGATAGTAAAAGATTTTATTTCTACAATAATAGACTTAAAAAATTATAGAAATTTTAAGAAATGATTTAATATTTGAAGATAGATTATTTTAAATCCTTAAAGTACTGACGTTTTTGCACGAAATATTGAAATGGCAATAACTCTTTATCTGAATAATTTTTTATTTGATTTTGTTGACGCTTTTTATACATTTTTATAAAACCAAAATAAAAATGCATATGTGATAAGAAAACAGCCCAAACATGTGGAAGTCCTTGTTTGGGTAAAAAGGCAACAGCAGCAATTCCATCCATTGAAAGACGTGTGAAAAGCATCGGAAAAAGTTTGTTTGCAGGTAGATTTTTAAGCATCATCCACAAACTATTTCGGTAATTTAAATACCATTTTTTTGGATTGGATTTATCCAAAGTTGCACCGCCCAAATGATAAACAGTTGATTCTCCACAATAATAAATTTTTCGCCCAGCATTGTTTAACCGCCAACACAAATCGATTTCTTCCATATGTGCAAAGAATTCTTCATCAAAACCATTTTGATCAAAGAAATCTTTTTTTCGGATGAATAAACTTGCACCGGTTGCCCAAAAAATTTGTGCGGTATCGTTGTATTGCCCATTGTCTTTTTCTAAAGTTGAAAAAACACGTCCGCGACAAAATGGATAACCAAATTTATCAATGAAACCTCCTCCAGCACCCGCATATTCAAAATATTCTTTGTTTTTGTAGTCTAATATTTTGGGTTGAATTGCGGCGATATCAGGATTGTTGTCAAACAATTTTTCAATTGGTTCTATCCAATTTTCAGTTACTTCGACATCCGAATTTAATAAACAGAAATATTCTGCATCAATTTCTTTTAAACCTTCGTTATAGCCTTGTGCAAAACCATAATTTCCTTTGTTCTGAATGATTTTGACAGAAGGAAATTGAGTTGTCAACAATTCGATAGAGTTGTCAGTCGACGCATTATCAATTACATAAATTGTTGCGTTTTTAGAATTGTTAATAACCGAAGGTAAAAATTGAGGCAATAATTTTTCGCCATTCCAATTTAGGATTGCAATTGCTGTTTTCATGAATATTTAAAAATTACAAATCGGCATATTTCCAACGTTTGTGGCTCCAAAGCCAATTATCTGGATGTTGTTGAATAGTTTGTTCTAAATGATGAAAAAATTGATGAACAATTTCATTTTCTTCAAATTTATCTCGTTGAGGTTGTAGTCGAATAAAAGTTGTGTGATAATGACCGCGTTTTATTTTTTCGGTTTGACAAAAGACAACAGCCATATCTTTGCGGCGTGCAATTTTATCAAAACCATTAAATACGGGAGTTCTCTGATTGAGAAAATCAATAAAATAATGAACAGCCGATTGTTTTGGACTTTGATCTGCGACAAATAAATAGGCTAATTCTCCATCATTTGGAGCTTTCATCATAAAACGCAACACATCTTTCATGTCCAATGCTTTTGTTCCGAAACGCCCACGCATAGCGTTGATTTTATCGTTCCAAAATGGATTTCGAATTTTATGATAAACAGCTGCACTTTCTTTTGTTGGTAAATGTTTCACCGTTCCAATAAACCATTCCCAGTTAAAAATATGCCCACACATCAACATGACATCTCGTTTTTCAGTTTTTATTTCATTAAAAACGTCGAGATTAGAATATGTAAATCGTTTGTCCAATTCTTCTTGAGAAATAGAAAAACTTTTTAAAGTTTCGACCAAATAATCACAAAAATTTGCATAGAATTTTTTATGAATTGCTTTGATTTCTTCGTGAGATTTTTCAGGAAAAGAGTTTTCTAAATTTGTTCTAATGACACGTCTTCTATAACCAATAACCGTGTACAACAGAAAGAACAGAAAGTCCGAAAATCTGTATAAAACCGAAAGTGGTAAACGTGAAATTTGAAAAATTATGAAATAAAAAATGCTGTTCATTTAACAAACAAATAAGCGACAAATTTACGAATTAAATTTGTTCGTTGCTTGCCAAATTGCATCTTTCGGAACAGGAGCTACAATTGTCAATTCTTCTTTTTTGACAGGATGCTCAAACGTGATGCGATGCGCATGTAAACAAATGCTTCCATCAGGATTAGAACGTTTAGCGCCGTATTTCAAATCGCCTTTGATAGGACAACCAACTGAAGAAAGTTGCGCGCGAATTTGATGTGAACGACCTGTAAATAACTTCACTTCGACACAATGAAAAGTATCCAAAGCACCTAAATAGGTGTATTCTAAAATTGCTTTTTTAGCATCAGGCGTTGGTTTAGAATAAACAGTTGTTTTATTATTTTTTGGATTTTTCTTTAGATAATGTTCTAATCTTTCGAAGTCTTTTGACGGTTTACTTTGAACAATTGCACGGTAAACTTTGTCAATATTTCGTTTCTGAAACATTTCGTTCATTCGTGTTAACGCTTTCGAAGTTTTAGCAAAAATCAACACACCAGAAGTTGGACGATCCAAACGGTGCACCAACCCTAAGAAAACATTTCCAGGTTTGTTATCGCGTTCTTTTATATAGTTCTTCAGACTATCGATAAGCGGAATATCGCCTGTTTCGTCTCCTTGTGCTAATTCACCTGCTTTTTTGTTGATGATTAACAAATGATTATCTTCGAATAAAATTTTTGGATTCATGAGTGAGTTTTGAGTGGTGAGATAAAAGTTTTGAGTTAGAATTTCCTCAAGTTGTTATTGAAAAACTCACTACTCAAAACTTATTACTCATGACTTATTTAATATTGTTCATTCACATTTGGAAAGTCGCCCGATTTTACATCCAGAACATATTGTCCAATTGCTTGGTGAATTTGATCTTCTAAGTTTAAATATTTACGAACAAATTTTGGTTTGAATTCGTTGTTTAATCCCAACATATCATGTACAACTAAAACTTGACCGTCGGAACCTGCACCTGCACCAATTCCAATTGTAGGGATATTAACAGAGGCTGTTACTTTAGCAGCTAAATCAGCTGGAATTTTTTCCATTACTAATGAAAAACATCCTAATTCCTCTAATAATTTAGCATCGCTAATTAATTTTTCTGCTTCCGCATCTTCTTTTGCACGTACTTTATATGAACCAAATTGGTAAATAGATTGTGGTGTAAGACCTAAGTGTCCCATAACAGGAATACCAGCATTTACGATACGACGAATAGATTCTTCAATTTCTTTTCCACCTTCTAATTTGATCGCATGTGCACCAGATTCTTTCATGATTCGAACAGAAGACTCTAAGGCTTTTTGTGGATCAGATTGATAAGTTCCGAAAGGTAAATCAACCACAACCAAAGCACGTTTAGCTCCTCGAACGACACATTGAGCATGGTAAATCATTTGATCCAAAGTAATTGGTAAAGTAGTTTCGTGACCAGCCATTACATTCGCTGCAGAATCACCAACTAAAATAACTTCAGTTCCAGCCGCATCTACAAGCGAAGCGATTGTAAAATCGTAAGCCGTTAACATCGAAATTTTTTCTCCGGTAAATTTCATGTTACGCACAGTTTCGGTAGTGATACGTTTGATTTCTTTATTTACAGACATTACGTTTATATTTTTAACTTTTGTAAAGTTAATTTGAATATTAAGACAGAACTAATTTTGACTGATATTTTTTCCAGTTTGACAGATGAGGAATAAGATAAACGGTTAGTTAAAAATGAAATAACAATTTTCACAATTTTGTAAAAGTAAATATACTTGTCTATTTGCTCATTTTTAGTAAATTGGTGTTCGAATTGAGAGAATTTCACTAAATTTGTTCTCTTAAACTAATTTTAAATAACCATAAATGAAAATAGCAATAGTGGGGACAGGCTACGTTGGTCTGTCTAACGCAATTTTATTAGCTCAGCGTAATGAGGTAGTGGCGTTAGATGTTGTTCCAGAAAAGATTGCAATGCTCAATGCAAAAAAATCTCCAATTGAAGATAAAGAAATTATAGATTTTTTGCAGAATAAGGAGCTTAATTTTCTTGCGACTTTAGACAAAGAAACTGCGTATGCAAATGCAGAATATGTGGTTGTTGCAACGCCTACGGACTATGATCCAAAAACAAATTATTTTAATACATCAAGCGTAGAATCGGTTATAAAGGATGTCAAGCAATATAATCCGAATGCTGTAGTTATTATAAAATCAACTGTTCCGGTTGGTTTTGTTGAAGATTTAAAATCACGATTAGACTATCAAAATATTATTTTTTCTCCCGAATTTTTGCGAGAAGGAAAAGCTTTATACGACAATTTGTATCCATCAAGAATTATTATCGGTGAACAAAGTGAAAGAGCAGAAGTTTTTGCTAATTTGTTAAAAGAAGGAGCAATTAAGAAAGATATTCCGACATTGTTTACACATTCAACAGAAGCAGAAGCAATCAAATTATTTTCGAATACCTATTTAGCGTTGCGTGTCGCTTATTTTAATGAGTTAGATAGTTATGCACAAACATTCAACTTGGATAGTAAACAAATTATCGAAGGAGTTGGTTTGGATCCTCGTATCGGTTCGCATTATAACAATCCATCGTTTGGTTATGGAGGATATTGTTTGCCAAAAGATACGAAGCAATTATTGGCTAATTATGATGCAGTTCCGAATAATATTATTCAAGCAATTGTTGATGCAAACAGAACGCGAAAAGATTTTATTGCAGATTCTATCATTGCAAAAAATCCTAAAAAAGTTGGTGTTTACCGCTTAATTATGAAATCAGGTTCAGATAATTTTAGAGCATCAGCAATTCAAGGAGTAATGAAACGTATCAAAGCAAAAGGAATTGAAGTGGTGGTTTATGAACCAGTTCTGAAAGAAGATTCTTTCTTTGGATCGAAAGTGATGAATGATTTTGAAGCTTTTAAACAAGAATGTGATGTGATTATCTCGAATCGAAATGCACCTGAATTAGCTGACGTGAAAGAGAAAGTTTATACGCGCGATTTGTTTGGAAACGATTAAAAATAACAACTATAAAATACTATGAAAACTATTTTAATTACAGGTGGAGCTGGATTTATCGGTTCTCACGTTGTAAGAGAATTTGTCTTAAAATATCCTGAAACGAAGATTATCAACCTTGATGCATTGACATATGCAGGAAATTTAGAGAATTTGAAAGATATCGAAAGTAAATCAAATTATGAATTCGTAAAAGCTGATATTACTGACGCAAAACATATATTAGAAGTTTTTGAAAGACATCAGCCAGATGGTGTTATTCATTTAGCTGCCGAATCTCACGTGGATCGTTCGATCACAAATCCATTAGACTTTGTGATGACAAATGTGATTGGAACAGTAAACTTATTGAATGCTGCAAAAACAATTTGGAACAATAATTTCGAAGGAAAACGTTTTCATCATGTTTCTACAGATGAGGTTTTTGGCGCTTTGGGTGATGAAGGATTCTTTACGGAAGAAACATCGTATGATCCGCATTCACCATATTCGGCATCAAAAGCATCTTCGGATCATTTTGTAAGAGCTTATCATGATACCTATGGTTTACCAATTGTGATGACAAATTGTTCGAATAATTATGGGCCAAATCATTTTCCAGAAAAATTAATTCCGTTGTGTATTCATAATATTTTGAACGGAAATCCGCTACCTATTTATGGAGATGGAAAATATACACGCGATTGGTTATTTGTAATCGATCATGCAAAAGCGATTGACTTGGTTTTCCACGAGGGAAAAAATGGAGATTCTTACAATGTAGGAGGTTTCAACGAATGGAAAAATATCGATTTGGTAAAAGAATTGTGTAAACAAATGGACGAAAAATTAGGTAAAGAAGCGGGAACTTCAGAACAATTAATCACTTTTGTGAAAGATCGTCCAGGACATGATTTACGTTATGCAATTGATGCGACTAAAATCAACGAAGAATTAGGCTGGAAACCAAGTGTGACGTTTGAGCAAGGTTTGAGCCTAACAATTGATTGGTTTTTATCAAACAAAGAATGGCTGGACAATGTAACATCTGGCGATTATCAAAATTATTACGAAAAACAATATAATTAAAAAAGGGTTTTATAGGTTAATGAAGAAATTAATCTATAAACTTAAAACCTTAACCTAAAAAGTTTTTATGAGTTTAAAAACAGTAGTTTACTCTTCTGACAAAAAAAACACATTTCCTCAAGGAATTAAAAAATATATTTAAAGATATATCAAATTCTCACTTTTTAGCTTTTCAGATGGCTAAAAGGGACATACAAGCACAGTATAGACAGTCTTATTTGGGTATTTTTTGGCATTTGCTCCAGTTATTATTAACTAATTAGTGTGGCTGTTTTTAAATGGATCAGGTGTTGTTTCAGTACAAGGAGTTGGTATTCCTTATCCTTTGTTTGTTGTGATTGGTACAATTTTATGGAGTGTATTTGCTGATACAGTTCAAAGCTCTATGGTTTCTGTAAACGCAGGAAAGGGAATTATTTCTAAAATTAATTTCCCTAAAGAAGCGCTTCTAATGGCTGGTATGTATAAAATAAGTTTCAATCTAGGATTGAAACTTATTTTGTTAGTCGTCTTTTTAATTTATTTCGGTGTTAATTTAGATATTAATTTTCTCTACTTTCCATTTCTATTGGTGGTACTTTTAATTTTTAGCTTTGCTATCAACAATATCCCAGTTTATTATATCAATCAGATTACTGCCGTTTATACTTTTTCCGAATATATTCACAGTTAGCAAAAAATCATTCAAATCTTATAAATATTAATAATAAGGAGGTTAGCAAATTAAAGAAACTTTAAAAAAAAAGCTAAATAATTCACAAAAGAAACTAATTCATAAAAGAATTAAAAATCATATTTTTTTTATTTTGAAATACTCAACGTTTGATATTTCGTATATAAATTATATTAAAGATATTGGCTTTAGAACATCTTTAAAACTAATAAAATGGAAATGACAACATTTCTACTAAATTAGAGTTACTAAAAAAATCAAGATTACTAAAATTACTATATAAATTAGGACTATTTAAAGGATATAAATACCTATAATTAGAAAAAGCTCATATTAATCGGTAACAACTTTACTTTACAACAAAACCTAATAGCTAACCTCTACTAATCTACATTTAGCAAGAAACACTAAACAATCTGTTTGTATAAAACAAATCAAAATCAAAATTAAGCAATCCACAAATTTATTCAGCATCATTATAGCTAATATACATGAAGTATCATCACAAATTCCTATAACAAACCTCCTCTTTAAGTCGGCTTAGAGGCGACATAAAGGTAGCACAGAGGTAGCATAGAACTACTATAAAAATAACTTAGGAATACAGTTGAAGAAGTAAAAAATAATTAAAAAGGAGAAAAATAGAAATAAATTCGCTAAATTTAATTAATTGATTTTCAATAGTTAAATATAGTAAATTTATGGCTAAAACAGATAATGAATTTAATATAAATGGTAAATTAGGAAATTTAATTTTTTTTCAACGTAATGGTAAATCTTTTGTCAAAAAATATGCAGGCGGATTTGTTAATAGTTCAGCACAACAACATCCAAATACAATAGAAGTTAAGAGACGTTTCAAAGAATTATCGATGTTTTCCGCATCATTCAAGAAACACATACTACCATTCAACTGGAAACAAAAAGACGGAACTTTTCACAACCAATTGGTTTCATTTTTTTCTACTATAAAAAAAGAAACCAATCAATCTACCATGTACACAGCACTAGTAGAAGCCTACAAAAATGGTAAATTACAACATCGTTCACTCAACAAAAAGTGCAAACTATCCCCGTTTTATGTGGAATATAATGCCCAAACAAATGAATTAAAAATACAAGCAGGCCTAGTATTTCAACACAAATCCAAATTCCCAAACGCTTTTTTAGAAATCAGTATAGGATGGTTGGTTTGCACCGAAGAATTAGAGTTAAATCTTATCAATTTTCAAAATTTCTATGTTCCAATAGATAACCTTGCTACACCACTTGCAGAAATTAAATTATCACCACAAATACAAGAACAACAAAACTCATCAACAATTTTTCCTTTTGTCGGCATATCCATTGTGACACAAGACAACGAACAAGCTAAACTCTTTCATCCTTTTCACTATACACTCACCACATTCCTATAAATAAGAAAGCATAAGCTATAATTAGTAAATCTACTTTTCATTAAGAATATCTTAATTATCGTATAAAATAAATAATGATAAATAAATACGCTTAAAAAATAGAAGAGCAATGCCATCAAATAATAACTTGTATATTCTTACAAATGAAGTAACATTGTAAACAGCTAAATTAGAAACACTTAATATACACATCATGCAACAACCTCTTATTTCGGTTATTGTTCCTTGCTACAATCAGTCTATTTATATGGACGAATGTCTACAATCAGTCTTAGATCAAACCTATCAAAATTGGAAATGTATTATTGTAAATGACGGTACAATACCACAAAAAAACCTCAACTATGTTGAGGTTTTTTTCTATAAAGATTAATCTTATTCCTGAATTAAAAGTCGGAATCCTTCACCGTGAATATTCACGATTTCTACTGCTGGATCTTTCTTCAAATACTTACGTAATTTCGCAATATATACGTCCATAGAACGTGATGTAAAGTAATTATCATCGTGCCAAATACGTGTTAAGGCAATCTCACGAGGCATTAAATCATTTTTGTAAACTGCCAATAAACGTAATAATTCGTTTTCTTTTGGCGAAAGTTTCTGTGATTTACCATCGTAAATTAATTGTCTCAATTTTGCATTGAACGTAAACTTACCAATTTTGAAATCTTCTTGTTCAAATTTTTCTTCTTCGCCAGAATTACGTTGTAAAACAGCTTTTATTTTGTACAATAAAACTTCTGAATCAAATGGTTTTAAGACATAATCGTCTGCTCCAATTTTGTAACCATTCAAAACATCCTCGCGCATGTTTTTCGCTGTTAAAAATATAATTGGTTGTTCACTTTTTAGTTCTTTGATCTCTTTTCCTAATGTAAAACCATCTTTTTTAGGCATCATTACATCAAGGATGCATAGATCATAATCACTTTCTTTAAATTTGGTAAGACCGTCCTCACCATCGATTGCGTGCGTTACGTCAAAATCGTTTATAACCAAATAATCCTTTAATACACTTCCGAAGCTTGGATCATCTTCTACTAAAAGTAATCGTTGTTTATCACTCATTGATCTATGATTTTAGAGGGATTTTAATGAAAAAAGTACTTCCTTTTCCTGCTGAACTTTCTGCCCAAACCTGTCCGCCGTGAAGCTGAACGATTTTTTTGACATAAGCCAACCCAAGTCCATGACCTTTTACATTGTGTATATTTCCCGTTTCTTCTCTATAAAATTGTTCAAATATTTTTTTCAGAACGTTTTGCGACATTCCCATTCCTTTATCAGAAATTTCAATTAAAAAATTGTTGTCTTTGTTGTATGTTTTTACTCTAATCTCTGGTGTGTTTGGAGAGTATTTTCGAGCATTATCCAATACATTAATAACGATATTCTCTAAATGGAAGGGATCTCCTTTTACAAATGATTGTTCTGCGTTGTATTCCTCAAATATTGTACCATTTCTTTCTTCTACAATAAATCTTATCGGCTCAACACTTTTTTGTACAATACCATTCAAATTTACTTCCTGAAAATTCATGTCCATTTGATTGCGATCAAGCTTCGACATTCGTAAGACCATCTCAACGTGAGCATTCATACGTTTGTTTTCTTGTTTGATCAAATCTGCATAATATTTCACCTTTTCAGGATCAGTAAATATCTTTTCATTACGCAATGCATCAGACGCAATATTAATGGTTGCAATAGGCGTTTTGAATTCGTGCGTCATATTATTGATGAAATCTGTTTTGATTTCCGAACTCTTGCGTTGCAATTGCATATAATAAATTGACAAGGAGAAAACCGTAATAATAATCATGGTTAAGATAAATGTCAACGAAATAACTGGAACGGTTGGTGCAATAATGGCTAAATTTCGGTTAACAAAATTTGCTGCCAAATAATATTCGATATGATCCTTTCTATCCAAAAATAGCGGAACCATAAACTCAATTTTATTGCGATCGAAATCTTTTGATTTGACATTTGTTTCTGTCGAATCTTTTTTCAAAACTGCCAAAATTGGCATTGCTTGGTGAATTCCTCTGTTGCGTAATTCGTTTTTCAAAATAGAATCTAGCATCGCATAATTCACACGTTTGTCGATTGGCGTAGAACCAGCGTCCCAACGTGCAGCACTTTCCAATGTAAATGTTCCGTCTTGTAAAGCGTGTTCAAAATTCAGATTAAGATTCGGAATTCCTCTTGCAGAAGAATCTTTGTCTATTTTGAAAACGCGTTCTTGCGAATAAATATTCGCTTTCGTTAAGCTGTCATTGTATTTTCCAGATGATGGCAACATCGATTTTTCGACTACATAGCGCGTTACATAAGCGTACGTTACACCAAGCGAATCTTTGATGACTTGATTGGTTACAACTTGCGGTTTATCTTTATTTGATTTTAAATCAGATTGTATATTATTGAATTTCTTATAATAACGCTCTAATTCGTTTTTGTTTATTTTCTCTGTTGTATAATTCATCGCTTGGTACACATTGTTGTTAAAACTGTCTGTACCATTCTGAATTGTTAAGTTTAGCCAATAGAATTGAATAATTATCAATCCTATAAGCGCAACACTCATGATAACGATTAAGATTTTATAAAATCCTTTTTTCATTTATTTTTTATTGAATGATTAAAAATAGTTTAATCTTTTCTAATTTCTATCTTTTTGTTAAAATTTGGACGATTAAATCATTTTTTTGATTTTGATAAACGTTTGTTCCACTTCATTTTTCAAGTGAGCTAAATCGCCATTATTATCAATAATAAAATCTGATTTAGCGATTCGTTCTTCGTCCGAAATCTGATTGTTTATTCTCGCAAGAATTTCTTCTCGTGATAAACCATCTCTTTCTATAGTTCGTGCAATTCGCGTTTCTATATCGACCACTACACTTATCACAACATCGCAATCTTTGTAACTACCACTTTCTATTAAAATGGCAGCTTCTTTCATTACAATGTCCGATTTTTGAGCTTTTTTCCAATCTTCAAAATCTTGGAAAACTGCTGGATGAACAATTGAATTTAATAGCTTCAATTTTTCATTATTCTGAAAAACTTGTTTTGATAGATATGGTTTATTCAAACCATTTTCATTGTACGCTTCTTCACCAAAAGCTGCAATAATTTTAACTTTTACTTCAGAGTTTTCATTCTGAATCGTTTTCGCTCTTGTGTCAGAATTATATACCGGAATACCTAATTCTTCGAAGAATTTTGCTGCTGTACTTTTGCCAGATCCTATTCCGCCAGTAATACCTGCTACAAAAGGTTGGTTGTTTTTCATGGTTTGAAGTTAAAAAAATGCCGAAGAATAATTCCTTCGGCAATCAGTTAAATATATGTTAACCTTAAACTTAGTTTTTTTCTTCTACTACTTTGTCTGATTTTTCAGCTTTGTCAGTCGTTTTTGAATAACGTGCAGCAGTTAATTCACGAGAAATTGCAGCCTTTTCAAATTTAATTTTTCCAGCTCCAGTTTCGATGATAACAGCGTCGTCATAAATTTCGTTGATTTTCCCGTGAATTCCAGAAGTTGTTACAACTTGATCACCACGTTTGATATCCGTTTGAAATTGTTTTTCTTGTTTCGCTTTCTTTTGTTGAGGACGAATCATGAAAAAGTACATAATTACGAACATTCCTCCGAACATCAAAAGCATAGACATTCCTCCGCCTTGTGCACCAGCTTGTAAAAAGATTGTTTGAATCATTTTTATATTTTATCGATTTAATACTTATTGTCCAAATGCTTGTTGCGCATTTTGATCATTTGCAGTAGCTCCAACAACGTTTGCAGAAATATCAAATTTCTCGTGACCGTTTACTGTGTTTGTTACTAAAGTTACTGTTTTTTGTTGTTTTCCGTTCATGTTTCCAGCTGTGTAAACAACTTTGATAGAATCTGTAGCTCCTACCGCAATTGGAGTAGAAGGGAATTCAGGAACGGTACAACCACAAGTTGCAGACGCATCGCGAATAACTAATGGAGATTTACCATCGTTTTTGAACTTGATATATGTTTCTACTTTATTGTTAGCTTTTACATCTCCAAAATCGTGATTTGCTTCTGCTAATGTTAAAACTGGAGCTGTAGCTGGATCTACAACATTTTCAGCTTGTTGAGCTGTTTCTTCTGCTGTAAAATTGTCGCTAGCTTTTTTCTCTCCACAAGAGCTGATTGCGAATGATAATGCAAATGCACCTAAAATAAATAATTTACTTTTCATTTTTATAATTATTTGTCTTAGTCAAAATTAAGAAAAAATAGTGATTATAATAAACCTCTACCGTATTTTGGTAAATTATTATTGTCTTTTAACTCTTTTAATGTTTTATCTAAGATTCCGTTAACAAAAACACGCGATTTTTCTGTCGAATAACTCTTCGCTAATTCCACATATTCGTTGATTGTAACTTTTGCAGGAATATTTGAGAAATATAAAAATTCTGTCAAAGCCATTTCTAAAATAATCAAATCGATTGTCGCAATACGATCTAATTCCCAGTTTTGAGCTTTTTCGTCAATGATTTTTCTTGTTTCTACTTGGTGACGAATAGTTTTACGGAATAATTCTTCAGTAAATTTTTTGTCATCTAAATCTTTGTAAACTTTGAACAAAGAAATCAACGGAGAACTGTTTTGACGGAACGATTTTATCGTTGTGTGTACCATCGCATTTGCAATATGTACATCGTCTGCCCACGTGATCTGAATTCCTTCTAAGTAATCGTGCAAATCTTCATATTCAGCAATAAATTCTACGAAAAAGTTCAAGATAAATTCTTTGTCTTCTTCAAAAGAATGTTTGTCGCTGCTCATGTACGTTTTGTACAATTCGCTTTCTGTCAAATTTTTAAAGATATTGTTTGGATAAGAATCATAAATATCCCAAAGTAAAAATTTGTTGTCATTTGAATAACGAGATAATTCAAGATTTTGTTCAATAATTTTGAATATTTTATTCTGAACAAATTTTAAATTTGGATTTAAATCTTCTTGGGTTGGAAAGTTTTTTGATTTTGCAAGTTCAATTTTATGCTCTGCAATGTCCTTTTGAACTTTAATCAAATTTAGGAGATAAATGTACAAATCATAGATTTGATCGATACTTTTCATCATATTTCTCTCGACCGCTCTTTCTTCGCCTTCAGTTCCTAAACTATTGTAAGCATAGATATTCTGCATTACTTTTTCGCGTAGTTGTCTTCTTCCCAACATAATTTCAATGATATAACGTCTAATAAATTGATGCAAAGGTAAAAAAAAGAATGTAATTTTGTTTTGTGAAATCATTACAAAAGTTAAATAAATTTTTATGGAAGTATAAATGGAGAATATTTTTGGGCTTCATTTTTACGATTTGTGCCAATTGGGTGCAGGTTTATTCCGTTACATATATTAGAGAAGCGATTAATACAGTTGAAGAATTGCTACGAAATTTTAAGAAAGAAGGAACAGATAACCTCGATCTTTTGAAAGATGGTTTGATGTATGCCAGTTTGGCTTTTTTCTTTTTTAAAGTTTTGGGAGGAGTTTTGACGGTTGGTACACGACAAATGATTATTGTGGCGTCGCGTTATATTGAGTTCGATTTGAAAAATGTGATTTACGATAAGTATCAAAAATTATCGTTGTCCTTTTACAAAAAACACAAAACGGGCGATTTGATGAATCGTATTACCGAAGATGTCGGATTGGTGCGTATGTATCTTGGACCTGGAATTATGTATCCAATTGATTTGGTATCGCGAGTTGTGATCATTGCGTATTTTATGTTGCAAATTGATCAACAATTAACGCTTTATACATTAGCTCCATTACCGATTTTATCATTGTTAATTTATAATGTTGCACGAAATATTAACAAGAAAAGTAAGCGCGTACAAGAACAACAATCTACGATTTCGTCATCTGTACAAGATACTTTTGCTGGAATTCGTGTGATAAAATCATTCAATTCGGAAGAATTTATTAAATCTAAATACGAAGTAGAAGCAGACGAATATCAGAAACGTGCGCTTAATTTAGCTCAAATTCAGGCAGCTTTTGGACCATTGATGGTTGTTGTAGTTGGTGTGAGTAATTTGGTGATTTTGTATTTGGGAGGAGTAAAATATATAGAAGGAACAATGGATATTGGTTCTATTGCACAATTTTTCCTTTACCTAAATATGTTAATTTGGCCATTTACTTCGTTGGGTTGGATTACAATGGTTGTGCAGCGTGCGGAAGCATCAATGTTTCGTATCAACGAATTTTTGAATGCTGAAACTGATGTGAAAGAAAAACAATTAGTCAATCATGAAGTAGAAGGAACAATCGAATTTAAAAATGTGACGTATATCTACGAAAACACAGGAATTAAGGCGTTGGATAATGTTTCGTTCAAAATTAATAAAGGTGAAACTTTAGCGATTCTTGGAAAAACAGGTTCAGGAAAATCGACAATTGCTTTGTTAGTTGCGCGTTCGCTGGAACCGACTTCTGGTGAAATTTTGATTGATGGTAAAAATATTCATGATATTAATGTAGAATCTATTCGAGAAGAAATTGGTTATGTTCCGCAAGAAGCTTTCCTTTTCTCGGATTCGCTAACCAATAATATTTTGTTTGGTTCTGACGATACAGATGAGCAAACGGCTGAAATTTTTGCGAAGAAAGCTGTTGTTCATGATAATATTGATCGATTTAAAGAACGTTACGAAACAGTTGTTGGTGAACGCGGCGTTACGCTTTCTGGAGGTCAAAAACAACGTGTTTCTATAGCTCGTGCATTGGTAAATGATCCGAAAATATTAATCTTTGATGATAGTTTGTCTGCTGTAGATACCGAAACCGAAGAACAAATCTTGAATAATTTATCTTCTGAGATTAATGGTAAAACAACCATCATTATTACGCATCGTGTGTCTTCTGCAAAGCGCGCTGATCAGATTTTGGTTTTAGAAGATGGTCATGTTTTAGAAAATGGTTCGAACAGCGAATTATTAAATAAGCATGGTTATTATTATGAATTGTACAATAAACAACTGCTAGATTAAGTTTATTTATATAGATTTAATAAAATAATAGAAAATAATTGTTTAAAACGTTGTTATTTTCTTAATTTTTTTTAGATTTGTTAGGAAACATTTAACAATTAAACTCTATTTAGACTTATGAATGATTTTGAAAACCAAGAAAAGGTGGATGCAGAAGGAGTCTTTTCAAAGGTATTAAGGGCTGGAAGAAGAACTTATTTTTTCGATGTCCGCGAAACAAGAGCAGGGGATTATTACTTGACGATTACTGAAAGTAAAAAAAATACGCAGGAAGATGGAAATGTGTATTACAAAAAACATAAAATCTACTTGTACAAAGAAGATTTTGAAAGTTTCAAAGATATGTTAGACGAAACGACCGATTTTGTTTTTGCTCAAAAAGGACAAGAGGTAATTTCGGAAAGACATCAGAAAGATTTTGATCCAAAAATTAAAGTTGTGGGTAAAGACGAAACGCAAGTTGAATCTTTTACCAATATCGATTTTGACGATATATAGACTTTACTAAATATGCGTAAAAAGAAACCTCCACTCAATAATTTGAGCGGAGGTTTTTATTTATGCTTGAATATTTTTATGTCTCCTATCAACAATCCTCCATCTTTTTCAAAATCTATATTATCCAAAATAGTTAGATATTTAGTTATATTCTTTTTCTTGAGAAATTTGTTTAATATTATTGAATATATTCTTTGAATCTCATAATCAAACTCACATAATAGAGATTCAAGATCATAAGATTCATCAATATCTTGATTTTTTATTAATAGAATTTTATCATTTTCTAAATCAACCCGTGAAATTTCGTAAACATCAAAATCTTTAGAGTCATTGCTTATGTAATTCGTAGAGTGAGCACCAATTTTATTTCTTAATTCAATTATTTTATACTTTTTTAAATCATTAACTATTTTGGATTTGTGTGGAATTTTATGAATCTCAATTAAGTTAATTATTGCTAATTGTTGTTGATAAACAGCATTTAAAATTCCGTAAAGCCTCAGGTATTGTTCTCCTATATCTAGTATTTTAGTAGGTCCAGATAATTTAAATTTTAAGTAATTTTTCTTGGCGTATTCTGTGTCATCAATTACGTATAGAGCATTTAATAATATATTCCAATCAAATTCTTTTTCAAAGTAAAAGAATTTAATAACATCTGATTTAAAATTTTTAGATTTTTCAGGATTCCATTTAATTGAAAAATCACTTAAAACTTCATTATGTAAATCTTTATATTTACTTATAATAGACCTATTGTCCATATTTATTTTTTCTAAAATTACAATATTTTAATTTATCAGCTTTATTTAGTAAAATCATTTAATTACAAAATGTCAAGTAGAATTTATTTCAGGTTCGCATCTCGTGAGATTCTGAAACAGGTTCAGAATGACAATAAATCATACAAAAAAACCTCTCAAAGAATTCTTTGAGAGGTTTGATATATTGTAAATAAGTTAAAATCCTAACCTACTAATTCTTCTACTTTGTCAGCAGCGTCTTTTAATGTGATAGCAGAGTGAACAGCGAAACCTGATTCATCAATCATTTTCTTAGCGATTTCTGCATTTGTTCCTTGTAAACGAACAATAATTGGCACATTAATTTCGTCACCCATATTGTTGTAAGCATCTAAAATACCTTGAGCAACACGATCACAACGTACAATACCACCAAAAATATTGATTAAGATAGCTTTTACGTTTTTATCTTTTAAGATAATACGGAAACCTTTTTCTACACGCTCAGCATCAGCAGTACCACCAACGTCTAAGAAGTTTGCAGGATTACCACCAGATAATTTGATGATATCCATAGTTGCCATTGCTAAACCAGCTCCGTTAACCATACATCCTACGTTTCCGTCTAATTTTACGAAGTTTAATCCAGCTTCACCAGCTTCAACTTCTGTTGGATCTTCTTCTCTTGTATCACGTAAAGCAGCGATATCTGGATGACGGAATAATGAGTTATCATCGATAGATACTTTAGCATCTACAGCGATAATTTGATCGTCAGATGTTTTAAGAACTGGGTTAATTTCGAACATAGAAGCGTCAATCGCAACGTATGCATTATATAAAGCAGTGATAAATTTAACACCATCTTTGAAAGCATTTCCTGATAAACCTAAGTTAAAAGCAACTTTACGCGCTTGGAAACCTTGGATTCCTACAGCAGGATCAATTTCTTCTGTAAAGATTTTGTCTGGTGTGTGCTCAGCAACTTCCTCGATATCCATTCCACCTTCAGTAGAATACATAATCATGTTTTTACCAGTTGCACGATCTAACAATACAGAAACATAGTATTCTTCAGTTTCAGATTCACCTGGATAATAAACATCCTCAGCAATTAAAACTTGATGAACTTTTTTACCTTCAGCCGAAGTTTGAGGTGTTACTAACTGCATTCCGATGATTTCGTTTGCTTTCTCTTTAACTTCGTCCAAGTTTTTAGCAAGCTTTACTCCACCACCTTTTCCACGACCACCTGCGTGTACTTGTGCTTTTACGACATGCCAACCTGTACCAGTTTGTTCAGTTAATTGTTTAGCAGCTTCTACAGCTTCTTCTGGTGTAGTAGCAACGATACCACGTTGTACTTTCACACCATATTTACTAAGAATTTCTTTTCCTTGATATTCGTGAAGATTCATTTTTTTTGATTTTTCAATTACAAAAATAAAAATATTGTTGATGTATTCTAAATTTTGCCATATTAATTTTATCAGCTTATGCTAAAAAAGTGATTAATATTATTTATTTAGAGGTTACAAGATACGAATATTAATGATTTAAAAAGTCAAAACAATTGTTATATAATTTTTAAATCGTACCAAGTACACTAAAATTGTTTGTTTTGGGTTTAAAGCATTTTCGACGGAGGATTGATTTTATAATTTTATCAATAAAAAACCGTCAATTCTAGTGAAATTCTATTCTCGATACAATTTTTTATCATTTCATTTCTAAAAATCACTCGAACTGACGAATTTTAATTCAAAAAAAACTTATCACTTATGATTTAAGACTTAGTACTTAATTTATATCTTTACCTCATGATAAAAGCAGAAAATATTGTTAAGAAATTTGGTGAATTAGAAGTGCTAAAAAATGTTTCTTTATCGATTGTAGAAAAAGAAATCGTTTCTATCGTTGGTGCTTCTGGAGCAGGAAAAACAACTTTGCTTCAAATTTTAGGAACATTAGAAAAAAGTTCTGAGCCAAAGAAATATAATACTTCTATTCAGATTGCGGGACAAGATATCACGAAGTTAAACGATCGCGATTTATCTAAATTTCGTAACGAAAACATTGGATTCATTTTTCAGTTTCATCAATTGTTGCCAGAATTTAATGCAATAGAAAATATTTGTATTCCAGCTTTTATCAAGAAAACAAAAAAAGCAGAAGCCGAAAAGCGTGCAAAAGAGTTAATGTCTTATTTGGGACTTTCGCAACGTTTGACACATAAACCTAATCAACTTTCTGGAGGAGAACAACAACGTGTAGCAGTAGCTCGTGCGTTGATTAATCAGCCTAAAGTAGTTTTTGCTGATGAACCTTCTGGTAATTTAGATTCTAAAAATGCTGAAGAATTACATGAATTATTTTTCAATCTTCGAAACGAATTTGGACAAACTTTTGTCATTGTGACACATAACGAAGAATTAGCAAATATGACTGATCGAAAATTGGTGATGGCTGATGGAATTTTTCAAATAGAAATGTAAATGATTCAAGAAGAATTAAAGGATTTTTTAGACGAAAAAGTTCTTCAATATAATACATTAGACTTTATCGATTCTGATCCAGTACAGATTCCGCATAGATTTTCTGCGAAAGAAGATATCGAAATTGCTGGGTTTTTAGCGGCAACAATTGCATGGGGAAATCGTAAAATGATTATCAATAATGCGAATAAAATGATGCAGTTGATGGGAAATTCGCCTTACGATTTTGTGATGAATTTCTCTGAGAATCATTTAAAGAATTTGGGTGGTTTTGTTCACAGAACATTCAATAGTGAAGATTTGAAATTTTTCATGCAATCGCTTCGTAACATTTATCAAAATCATGGCGGATTGGAACAAGTTTTTGCAAAACATCAAACTTCAGATTCGATGCAAGCATCAATCTCGAATTTCAAACAAACTTTTTTTGAAATAGAACATCCAACTCGAACAACTAAACATATTTCAGATCCATTGAATAATTCGGCTGCAAAGCGTATCAATATGTACTTGCGTTGGATGATTCGTGATGACAAACAAGGCGTAGATTTAGGAATTTGGAAATCCATTCCAACTTCTATTCTTTCCTGTCCTTTGGATGTACATTCGGGAAATGTTGCACGAAAATTAAATATTCTGACTCGAAAACAAAATGATGCAAAAGCATTGAAAGAACTTGATACAAAATTGCGAGAAATGGATGCAAATGATCCTGTGAAATATGATTTCGCTTTATTTGGTTTGGGTGTTTTCGAAGGGTTTTAACTGAACTGAAAATAATTTTATTTAGAAAAATTAGAATTAAATTCGCTAAAAATAAGTTTGTATGAAAGAATTGAATGGAATAAAATATATCGAACGTTTACCTGTTGTTTCGACTGAAAAAACGCCTCTTTTTGTGCTGATACATGGTTATGGAAGCAACGAAGAAGATTTGTTTTCATTTGCACAAGATTTACCGCAGAATGCGCATATTATAAGTGTACGAGCGTTGCATGATATTGTGTATGGCGGATATGCGTGGTATGATATTAATTTTGTGAACAATGAAAAATGGATGGATGAAACGCAAGCAATAGAATCGCGTAATAAATTGGTCGAATTTATTGATGCAATTGTTCAACAAGAGAATTTAGATGACGCAAATGTAACATTGATGGGCTTTAGCCAAGGTGCAATTTTGAGTTATGCGATTTCGCTAAATAATCCAGAAAAGATTAAAAACGTGGCTATTTTAAGTGGTTATCCAGAAGCTAAAATTATTGGAGATTTTGATCAATCGAAAGATTTTTCGAACTTAAATTTCTTTGTTTCGCACGGAACAGAAGATGTTGTATTGCCAATTGAATTAGGACGAATGGGTGACGAGTTTTTAAAATCGATGAATATTAATTTTGAATACCACGAATATAGAAGTGGACACGGAATTGTTCCTCAAAATTATTATGATTTGATGGATTGGATCAAAAGATTTTAATCCTAAAAATAATGAAATTCTGAAACAAATTCCTTTAGATTTGAAAATCTTAAATTGTAGTATAAAAAGAAAAGAAAAGAGTTTGAGTACACT